>JAQGPB010000466.1 GCA_028293265.1 Pedosphaera sp.
GCGCGCAATTTGGCGATGATCGGCGGCAGATGTTCCAGCAGATAATCCACCTCTTCGGCCGTGTTATAAATGCCCAGGCTGAGGCGGATCGAACCGCGCGCGCGCCGGGGTAAGTCCCATCGCGATCAATACATGCGAAGGGTCGAGCGAACCGGTCGTGCAGGCCGAACCGCTGGAGGCGCAAATTCCGGCTTGATCGAGCAGCAGCAGGATCGCCTCCGCCTCGACAAAATCAAAGGCCAGGTTGCTGGTGTTGGACAGGCGGGAATCGCGGTTGCCGTTGCGCAAGGTGTTGGGAATCGCGCTGAGAATGGATTTTTCCATCCGGTCGCGCAACGCGCGGATGCGGGTGTTCTCATCGGAAAACCCGGCCATCGCCAGTTCCGCCGCGCGGCCAAAGCCCACGATGTACGGCACGTTCTCCGTGCCGCCGCGACGTCCCTGTTCCTGGCTGCCACCGATCACGTAGGGTTGATATTTGGTGCGGCGCTTCACGTAGAGCAGCCCGATGCCCTTGGGGGCATGCAGCTTGTGCGCCGAAAGCGAGAGAAAATCCACGCCCAGTTCCGCCACGTTGATCTTGAGCTTGCCGGGCGTTTGCACGGCGTCGGTGTGGCAGAGCACGCCCCTGCTGCGGCAGATGGCGGCGATTTCCTCGAGCGGAAAAATCACGCCGGTCTCGTTGTTCGCCCACATCACGGAAACGATGGCGGTGTCCGGGCGGATCGATTTTTCGAGCAGGTGAATGTCGAGCGAACCATCCGGTTCCACCGGCAGGAAGGTGACTTCGTAGCCGCGCTTTTGCAGGAACTCGCAGAACTTGATGTTCGCCGAATGTTCCACGGCGGTGGTGATGACGTGGCGCTTGCCGGGCTGCGAAACGAGCGCGCTGTGGATGGCGGAATTGTTGCTCTCGGTGCCGCAACTGGTGAAAATGATTTCGCGCGGATCGGCGTGGATGAGCGCGGCGACTTTTTCCCGCGCCAGCTTGAGGTCGTGCGCGACGGCCTTGCCGAAGGTGTAGGCGCTCGAAGGGTTGCCCCAGAATTCGGTCAAAAAAGGGGTCATCGCCGCGACCACTTCGGGGGCGACCCGGGTGGTGGCGTTATTGTCGAAATAATAAATCTTCCGCTGCTCGGTCATACAAAATTCCGCTCGAATTGGACTGTCCGTCAGTTTAATCATGGGGATTGAAAGCGCAAGATGGATTTGGCGGCGGGGCGGGGGAAGGCTCGCGGGGACGCTCGCCCCACCCGCGCCGGAATAATTCGCCGTCAGGGTGATGGTTTTGGGCGGATCATAATGGTTGGGCGGAGGATTTCACTTTTTTACGGGAGATGCGGGCGAATGCGGGCGGAGGCGGGCGGAGGCGATGATTGGCTTTGTTTGCGGGCTTTTCGCAATTTTGCCGCCCGTTGGCCCAGCCGGAACACCATTTTTTGCTCGGTCAGTTGCTGGCGTTTGTCCTGCAGCATGAGCTTTACGAGGGGCACGAGCTGCTTCAAGGCTTTTGAGTCACGGGTCGTGTACATGGCCACGTCCAGCGCGGCTGAGCCGAGGATTTTCATCGCCGCGCCGCGCAAATCTTCCAGGTTGCCGCCGAGGGCCACGGCTTCCGCCATCTGGCGCGCGCCGGCGACATGCTGGTAAAAGCGTTTGAGGCTCGACACGGAGGCCTTGATGCCAAATTGTTTGCGCGCCCGGCGCAATGCGGTCTCGTAACTAAGCCCGTCGTCAAAGAGCCATTTCAACACCTGCTCGCGCTGTTTGGCCGGCAACCGGCTCCATTTCGAATCCGACCTCAATTTTTTCATGTCGTCCCTTTCGTTCGAGGCTGAAATCCAGCCTGCGCGGGCGATCTTGTCACCTGACGTAGGACATAGACTGTCCAAGTTGAAAGATTTGTCGGGCCCAGAAAAGTGGTGAATCAAAGAAGGATCAGCGACAGGGTGTCATCAGGCAGGGAGGATGCCCGCAAGGCTCGCGCACAAATACGTCCTTTCAGTGCTCAATTTTTGTGCTATCATTCCGTTGTCAACCTGCTGATCAAGCCAACTCAAAACAACTATGAAACGAACTGCATCCGCCGTGTGGAACGGCGACCTCAAACAGGGCAAGGGCACGCTTTCCGCGCCGGGCGGAGCCTTGAAGAACACGCCGTATTCCTTCACCTCACGCTTTGAAAACGGGCCGGGCACGAATCCCGAGGAACTCATCGCGGCCGCGCATGCCGGATGTTTCACCATGGCGACCTCGGCGTTTCTGGGCCGCGCCGGGTTTACGCCGACGGAACTGGCCACGAACGCGACGCTCTCCCTGGACCAGGTAAACGGCAATTGGACCATCACCGCCATTCAACTCGACCTGACCGGGCGCGTCCCGGGCATTGACGCCGCGAAGTTCGAGGAAATCGCGAAGGACGCGAAGGCGAATTGCCCCGTCTCGCGCGTGCTCAAGGCGGACATCACGCTGACGTGCAAATTGCTGGGCGGTTGATGGGGACGCATCCGGGCGGTACCACCGAATGGCAAGGCAGCAACGTCCGAAAGCCAGGACGTCTTGGACTGATTCCCACGCGCCCGTCGTCACACCATTGCTGCGGGTCACCGACCCGCGCTCCGTCTGAATGGTTGCTGGGCGGGTGATGGAGCCTCACGCGAACCGGCTTGAACTTCAATTCGTGTCCGTTTATAATTTTTAGTGTGCCAATAACATTGGAACAAATCGTTGAGGAAG
>JAQGPB010000507.1 GCA_028293265.1 Pedosphaera sp.
CACTCCCAACCGCATTGATGACAATGTCGAGTCATGGGTTCATGATATAACAAAGCCAGATTTTTTCCAGCCAATGAATGCAAGCATTGAAGAAAACTCGAATCATCCAACCCGCGGAACTTTACTAAAAAACATCTAAACCGCTTCCGAGGAATTAGGCCCTGCATTCATCTGCCAATTTTGATTGACAACCAATCAGTCCTTGCACCAAATCCGGAGATTTGGTAAGAGTGATGAAGTCTTTCAGGCGGGTGTGGTTCAATGGTAGAATGTGGCCTTCCCAAGGCTGAGACGAGGGTTCGATTCCCTTCACCCGCTCCAAATTTTGCGCAGGATGCCCCGTGCGGCGGCACGAGCTACGAAGTCACCGGTTTCCTGCATGGCAGCACGGGGCTGGGGTTGGGGAACATCAGGAAAACCCAATCCAGCACGGCGGCTTACCGTTACCAGCTCGATAATGTGAGAACGTTGCCTTTTGCGACGGTCATGTTTCCTGGGTCGCACAGAAGGATTATCTGCGGAGTTGGTTTCGCGGCACGGATGAAAGCCATCACCCCCTCGCGCCCTGAATTTTAAGCCTTTCCTCATTGACGCTCTGCCGGAGGTGATTCACGTTGGATGCAAGCCGCAGGCTTGAAATATTTTGATTGTTCCCATGTCGCCCAATCCCATCCATCCCGGCGTGCAAATCGGCCATGTTCACCTCAAGGTCGCCGACCTGGAGCGCGCGCTGAAATTTTACACCGGAGTGCTTGGGTTTGAACTCACGCAACGCATGGGCAACAGTGCGGCGTTCATCAGCGCCGGTGGTTATCATCATCACATCGGTTTGAACACTTGGGAAAGCCGCGGTGGTTCGCCGCCCGCGCCGGGCACGACCGGGCTTTTTCATCTCGCGATTCTTTATCCCGACCGGCGCTCGCTGGCCGATGCCCTCCGGCGTCTGCTCGACGCCGGCATTCCGCTGGATGGCGCCTCTGACCACGGCGTCAGCGAAGCGCTCTATCTGCGCGACCCGGACGGCAATGGCGTGGAACTTTATTGGGACCGGCCCAAATCGCTTTGGCCCCGTGCCGCCGATGGGAGCGTGACCATGTTTACCAAACCTCTCGACCTTCGCAATCTCCTCGCTACTCTTGAATCGAAAGCGTGAGTTGCGAATGATGTTTAATCAGAAACGGAAACAGATGGATGGCCAGCCCCATGACCGTTGTGGTGGCTTCACGCTCATTGAACTGCTGGTGGTGATTGCAATCATTGCCATTCTGGCGTCGCTGTTGTTGCCTGCATTGAGCAAATCCAAAATCAAGGCCGAAGGCGTCGCCTGCAACAACAACATCCGCCAACTCTCCCTCGCATGGTCGTTGTATGCGGATGACAATGAAGATTTGCTCGTCAATAATTACGGCAAGCCTCAAACGCTTACGACGCGAAACACGTGGGCCAACAACGTCGAAAGTTGGTTCAACAGCGACGACAATACTAATCTCACCTTCGTAACCGACACGCTGTTTTCGCCTTATGACAATCGTTCGGCGAAGATATTCAAGTGCCCTTCGGATCGCGCGCTTGCCCCCAATGGCCCGCGCATCCGCAGCATGTCCATGAACGCCATGGTGGGCGATCCCGGAAATCTCGTGGGCCAATTCAATCCGCTGTACGTCCAATTTTACAAACTGGCGGACATCCCGGACGCTTCGAGCATTTTTGTTTTTCTGGACGAGCATTGCGACACCATCAACGACGGTTTTTTTGTCAACCGCCTGGAAGATTATCAGTGGGGGAATATGCCCGGCTCGTATCACAACGGCGCGGTGAACCTGGCTTTTGCCGACGGGCATTTTGAAGCGCATCGCTGGCAGGTCGGCGACACCGTGCGCCCGCCGGTGCAAGGCGCCGTGGGTGGCACCATCCCCGCCACGCCCACGACCGATTTTGAATGGCTAAAACAGCGGACCAGTGTTAAGAAGCATTAGAGCTGTTGCGATGCCCGAGTACCCAAAAAAAGATTTTCCGTGGACTTTTTATTTCAACGGCGTCGCCATGCCCAAATGGGGCGCGCGCTGGCCTGCCTTTCCCGATGGCGGTCACCAGAACTGGGACTGGGAAGTTGGCCCGCGCGATTTCTACATCATCCGCTGCAAGATTGATCACGTCGGGAGCATCGAGAGCGCGAACCCGCACGTTTTTATTTATGCGGTGCAGGAATTTTTGTGCCTCTTGGTGACCGAACAAAAGTGGGCGCTGCAGCAATGCCGCAAGCTGGCCTCGTCGCATGCGCCGCCCGAGGAGGTTTATCAGGGCTTGTTGGAAGCGGCGTTTGAGATGCGGGCGCGGGCGCGCCACGATGGGCATGCTTTTTGGATTTCCGGCTATGAAGCGGACCGGCTGCGCCTGGTCGAGGCCATGCGCGCGGCTTCACTGCCGCCGGGCGATCCCGGCCATGTGCCGCCGCCGCACATCCAGTCCCGGCTCGGCCATCTGAAGCTGCTCTGGCAGACCCAGATCAAATCACTCCACAACGCCGCGGCCGCCAAAAATATTCCCAAGGCGCTGCGTAAAAAATTGCTGGAACTTTAGAGCCTGTCTCGGTAGAACTGGCAACCCTAAGCCCGACGTCGGCGCGCACGGAGTGACGCGCCCTACCGGGATAGGCTCTTAGCGGCGCATTCACTTCGGCAGCCACTTCTCCCAATTCTTTCCGAAGGCTTCGACATTCTCGTGCGTGACCGCCGTCAATGGTGAATCCTCCAGCGCCGTCGCCGGTGTCTTCATCAAATGCAATTTCTCAACCAGCCGTTCCACCGAGTGATAGCCGTATCCATAGACATCCTGCGACAGCAACATCTGCACATGGCCGCTCCG
>JAQGPB010000511.1 GCA_028293265.1 Pedosphaera sp.
GCCAATCCCGCCGCGCCCGCTCCTCGAGCTCGCCCGGCTTGAGTCCTTTCGCCGCGCGAAAATTCCTGACATATTTTTCAACCACCGCCGATTCTGGGATCATCACCCGGCGGTCTTCCTGCCAATGCGCGAGCTCGGGCGTGCCCTCGGCCCGCGTCGTCCACCGCTCCACCGTCCGCTCCGACAGCCGGAAAAACGCCGCCACGTCAGCCAGCGTCCCATTGATGGGCCCCGGCACGGTCTTGCTGATGGCGGCGGGTTGGTTCACGTTATCACCTCGACGCGATATTCGACCGGCTCGCCGAACCAGCACCAAAACGGCGCGCCCGGCTTGAGGCCGTAAGTCCCGGCGCCCGTCTTCACATATGTTCCGCCCACATACCCGCGCACCGTCGGCAGCCGAAACTTTCTGCCAACCTTCAGCGATGCAAACCGCGCACGCTGTCCGCCCTTGAGGGCAGACAACGGCTTGCTGGTGGTGGCGCGCACACCCTCAGTTAGGTTCATAACAGGGCGGTGGGTTACGCGGCTTCTTGAACGGTGTGCAGCATGCGCTTTTTTAACGCCGCCGCACCAAGCCGCGCCGCTTGGCGGACAACTTGGACATATTCGATTCCATCTGCTTCCGCGATTTTGTTCAAATCAGCCTCAAGGTCCTTTGGAAAACGCATTTGACGCGGTTTTCCCAACGGTTCTTTTTTGTTGCGTGTTGCCATAGAAGCTACAACGTAGCTGCTTGTAGCTGTTCGTCAATATAAATATTGACAAATGTTTCGTTGTCGCCAAAGTGGCCGAGTGAACAAGAAAAACCCCAGAGGCATCCGGCTTGATCCGGATATTGATGAAGAGGTAAAAAAAATCGCCGAACTGACCGACCTTCCTGAAAGCGAAGTCATTCGCCAAATGGTTGGAGCTGGGGTCCGGGCAATTAAGAAAAATGGATATAAGCTCGAACTTCCACTCCTGTTAAAGGTGATCGAATCGGGCGGCGCGTTCCCAACCAAATCCGAATCTGATAAACCCGGCGAACATTCCCTGGCTGAAGAGAACCCAACATCCGCCGCCGGCATTCCGCTCAGAAAGAGAAAATCTGCTGGCCTGACTCGCGAGCAACAATCTTGACCGGGATCCTATATGAACACCACAAATCCCACGCCGCCTTCAACGCCGCCTCGCGGCTGGGGTAATGCCATTCAAACAAAAACAGCCGCCCGCGCCGAAGTACAAAAAAGCACGCTTCCATTATTTAGTGGATTTCCTCCGTGCAGTCTCGGCCTCTTGATAACAAAAACGCCCGGTGTTTCAACCCCTAAAAGGACTACAAGCAAATGAACCAACCCCTCGTTTTATGCTCCGATTGCGGCAAAGAAATCAGCACGCGCGCCAGAGCCTGCCCGCAATGCGGCGGACCCACGCCCAAGGCCCTCAGTATTTTTCAATATGTATTTTACGCCGTCCTTTCTTTCATTGGCGTCAACCTTCTCCTGGGCATAATTGTCGGCGCGGTTTTTCTTGGCATCGGGGTCGTCGGCGAAGTGAGCCATCGCCAGGCGATGGAAAGATACGAAGCCGACCGGTCCCAAAAGCAGGCTGCCGCGGCGGAAGCCGAAAAACAAAATGAGGCCGCTCGCTTGAAGCAGGAAGAAGCTGACCGCGAGGCCGTTCGTCAGCGCGACCTTGCCGAGCAGGAGGCAAACCGAAAGCGCGATGAAGAAGCCAGCCGCCAGCAGGCGGAGGCAAAGAAACAGCAGGCTTTGGTGGCGAGGACAAATATATTCAAATTTTACAATGAGAAAGCAATCACCGGCGATGCCTACGCACAGCTCGCCGTCGGCCAGAAATATTTATCCGGCGATGGCGTCGAAAAGGATCTCGATCAAGCCCGCAAATGGTTGAAAGCCGCCGCAGCCAGCGGCCAAGCCGAAGCGGCTAAACTCTTGACCAACTCTCCCGAAATGGCCTCCAAATGATCACTCGATCCGCCATTGTTGGTCTCTGCTTAATTGCATCCCACGCCGTCGCCCAGGTCACCATGTTCAACTACCAGGGCAGGCTCTGCGCAAACAGCATTCCGATGACCGGCCCCTGCGACTTGCGTTTTTCGGTTTATGATGCGCCGGGGACGAATGGGAACATTGTCGGCGGTCCTTTGCTTTTCAATTCCGTGCCGGTGACCAATGGTACCTTCAATGTCTCGATGGATTTTGGTGCGGCCGCATTCAATGGGCAGGCGCGTTGGCTCGCCATCGAGGTGCGCGCGATGGAAAGCACCAACGATTTTCAGATGCTTTCTCCATTTCAGAATTTCTTGGCGGTCCCTTATGCTGTAAGCGCGGCCAGAGTCAGCGGTCCGGTGGACGCCGGCCAGTTGACCGGGACATTGCCGGCGAGCGTGTTTGCGGGGGTGAATGGTGGCGGCTTGATGAATTTGAACCTCAGCCAGGCATCTCCCAATTACCCCCTTCCAGACTCGGTCTTGAGCGGCAATGTAGTGCTGCGAAACACGCCATTCCATTTCGACGTGACCGGAGCCCCATGTTGGATCATTTCGTCCAACGACACTGCTCATGGCGACGGCAGCACGTTTAACCTTGGTCATTACGGCAGCAGTGGTTATTGCGATATCAACTTCTTCACCGCTCCAAACCGGAACCAGATGTTCAGCAGCCCGCATTTGAATTTTGCGATCGGCGCATCGCCGGTGGGTGCCACCAATGATTTCTCTTACCAGTATGGGTATCTGGAACTTTACGACGGGAACCCGTTCTACGTGGTCCGTTACCACGATATCAGGGGCGGTTTCCGGGGAGACGGCAGCTTCACCTGGTATCAGGACGGCACAACCAACACTCCCATGTTTACCATTGACCGCCACGCGAAGAGCATCATCAATAATTACCCGGCCTTTTTCGCGAGCAGCGTCACGGCTGGTCCAGCGGCCCAATTTAACGGCAGCGGGGCAGGGCTTACCGACCTGAATGCCAGCGCGATTGTAGGCGGCATCACAACCAATCTCGCTTTCGGCACCAACACGCTCCAGATCGTTAACGGCATAATCATCGGTGTCCACTAAAAGCACTGCATGAACCAAACCGCCGCCACAACCGCCAGAATCCGAATCGAACTCCCGGCCCAGGGTGAGTATTTAACCGTGCCGGTTAAAGACTCGCCACATCCAGCAACCGAACTCTTCGAGCTCCGCGCCGCGGTGACGCGCAAAAAGAAACCCGCAACAAGACATCCCGCCTTTCCCGTCCGTGAGGGGAGCGCCGTCGTCTTGATTCACGGCCGGTCGCCAGGACCCTACACCATCGCCTACCGCAGAGAAGCCGGCGGCAAGCGATATCGCGAGATGCGTAGTGATTTCGGAAAGGCCAAAAAACGCGCCAAGGAAATCGCGACCGACCTTGCCAATGGCGAGACCGTCCGCCTGGCTCTGGGGCCGGCCGATCTCGGCAGCTACATGCGCGCCCGGGAAATCTCGCTCCCGACCGGGAAGCCGCTTGAGCTGGTGGCTGCCGAGCATGTTGAAGCCACCCAGCTATTAAACGGCCGCGCCACCATTCGCGAAGCCGTTAAATATTTCATCGAAAATTGTCCTGCCGATATCAGCAATAAGACCGTCCCGGAAATCGTCGCCGAAATGACCGGGCATCAGGATCTCGCCGGCGAGATCGGGGAACGTTGGGCTGATTCATTGAAAGGGCAGTTGAAAAAATTTGCCGCTAAATTTCAAGGGCCGCTCCATACCGTGCGCGCGGCAGCGATCAACGACTGGTTGCGCGAGCAAGGATCAAGCCCGCATACGCGCCTGAATTATCGCGGCGCGGTGCTGCAGTTGGTCCGTTACGCGCGCGGCAACGGCCATCTGCCGGCGACCTGGGACGAACTCACCCCCGCGCTCGTGCCGGTGCCCAAACTCAAGCAGATCGAAATCAAAATCCTCACCCCCGAGCAGCTCGTCAGCTTGCTCGCCGTGGCGCCGGAAAATCTGGTTCCTTTTTTATGCATCGCCGCCTTCGCCGGCGTCCGGCATGAAGAGATGGCCAGCAAGAGCAAGCCGCGCCTGGACTGGCGCGACATAGACCTTGAGGCCGGGCTTATTTACATCCCGATCGGCGTCGCCAAAAAAGGCGAGGACCGGGACGTCCCCATGTCGCCAAACCTTGTAGCCTGGCTAAAACCCTACGCCCAACGGAACGGGCCGATTTGCGACCTGCGCAATGCCAGCAACTCGCTCACGCGCGCCAAAAAGAAAGCCAAGCTGCCGGCCGGCAAAAACGAAACCCGCAACACCTTGCGCAAATCCTTCATCAGCTATCGGAAGCAAATCATCAAGAACATTGCCCAGGTCGCCGATGAAGCCGGCAACTCCGTGGCCAAGATCAAGAGCAACTATAAGAAGTCCATACCAGTGTCCGAAGCCAAGCGCTGGTTCGACATCTGGCCAACCACCGCCGGCGTGATACAATTGCCGCTATTCGGATGAACCAAAAAAGTGTCATAAAACTGTCAGATCGAGAGAGGGCAGGGGACTTCACCCCAATAAAATCAGCCTTGCGCCGCAGGTTCGAACCCTGTATCGCGCACCATTCTTCAGATCTTCAATTCGGGCTTCTCCCATTGATTTTATTGCCCCTTGCGCCTGTTTGGGCGCTTCCGCTGATCGCGACCATATCCGCCATAAAAGGACACGCGGGGACATTTCATTGTCAGATTTTGTCATATTTTCCCCAAATGGGTCAGCGTTGACCCATTTTAACCTATGAGTGAAAACCACACCATTGTCCTGGACGAAAGGCAGCGCCAAGCGGTGCTGCTGGCTCTGGCGCATCTCGCCGTTGAGCGGCCCGGCTGGGATTACATGCTGACCCAGATCGCTCTCCTCATGGACAACCGGCTGCCCGGCGACCGGCCGCAAATGTTTGAGGACTTTAAACGGTTCCATGACCCGCGAAAATTTCACCTTCCCGCCGACCACCCGCCTAGCGAAGAGACCGCGAAATACATCATCACCAATGACGGTGCTTCCATCGGTTGCAAAACCTGCGGCCGGGTGAGTTTCAACCTGAACGATGTGCGCGAAAAATATTGCGGCTTCTGCCATAAATTCCACAACCAGGCTTCGCCATGACCATCATTTCCTGCCCGCCCACCCAGAAAGCCAAGCAGCTTGAAATCGGCATCCTCCAATACGAGCCGGGACCGACATGGCCGAAACCAATTGCCAGCAATGCGGCACACCGGTTCACATCGGCCCCAAGCTCCGGGAACTGGTGAAACAATATCCACAATTGACCGTCATGTGCTTCAAATGCGCCATACTGGCCGAAGGCGGTGTCAAGCCGACTGTCCTGGACATGGGCGGGCAGGGCGGCGATTACCTGGTGAGGAGATGACACTGGTCAAAAAACCAGTATCCAGGCGGATAGTGGTCGGCGAAGTGGAGCGCCGGTACATTCGTATCCTCAACAGCGGTCATCCCAATGGTCTGCGCATGCATTGGCGCGGCCGGGTGGATTGGTGCCAGCCGTTTGAATTTGTCCGCTGGTCCGAGCTGGCGGCCGCTGTCCGGATCCGCCTGGGAATTGCCGGGCTTAAAACTTTGGTGATCGAATGCGCCGTGCCCGAAAACACCTGGGACGGTCCGCGCCAGATCTTCGCCCGGGTCACGCGCTTATGAGAGATGACGCAATGATTTTCCTGAAAAGATTCCTTTTGTCACTTGCGGCCGCGATCGTCGCTCTTGCCATAATGAGAATCTGCGGAGTCAGGCACCCGCCCATGTGGTCAGCCTATGCGATCGGGTTCCTTTGCAGCTTCGCCCCGTTTAAGAAAAATCACGACGCCTAACTCGTCCTGGGCGGGTTCAGCAGCGCCAACAATTCCAATTGACGCCTAAGCGCCGCAAACGCCCGCTCAAATTCCCTGTCGCTCAATTCCACCGGCGTCATCCGGTCGGTAAACCTAAGTCCCGCTGCCGGCACCGGCCGCTGCCGGTGACGCAAAAAAACCTCATCGGGTATTTCCATCACGGCTTTTCCCCCATTGGCAGTACGCTAGTACAAAACCCTCGCATTGTTTCGCCAAAGCAATAGGGTTTGAAGCAATCGGAGTGGTCGCGCGCGGACCACAAGGTTGGGACGATCCGGTGGCTTTCAATTTCCGGGTCAACGTTCTTGGGACCAGTCAAACCCAGGACGCCGTAACCCAGCAGCCGGCCCAGCCAGCAATTAGCCAGTTGCAACGCTGAATCCCGGCCGCTCATCCACACGTGGACCACTCCGATGTCCTTCCGCTTGAGCGCGCCGTTCAGCCCGTTCAGTTTGAAATCCGCCTCGCACGCCGCGCTCACCAGGTGGATCTCCTCGATGCGCGGCCAATTCATGAGCGCCAGCGCCTTCAAAATCAGATCTGTTCCATTGGAGTGCCCCACCAGGATTATTTCATCGCCCGCGTAAGCCTCGATTTTTGCCGCCAATTTTTCCGCACGGCTCTTCTGGAAAAAAGCGCGCCAGATTACGTCGCAATAATATTCGAACATTACCGCCCGGTCATTTGTGTTGCGATGGATCCAATCCACCATCATCCCATTCCAATTCTGCGGATCTCCCGGCGGACACCTTATCCCGTTGACGCCGATGTAAACGCGTTTCTTCATGGACTATTGGTCAACACATGCGGCTCACTCGCGCCCAGGAGCACGCGATAAAACCCATATTGATTGCTGGTCACCACGGTGGTTTGATAACTGCCCACGTCCGGCGGGAACTGGCCAAGGTCCTGCCAGTCCGTCAAATTAGTCGAGCCTTGCAGCAGCACAAAATTGGTGATGCTCGGATCATATGTAATCACCCAGGCCAGATTGTTGGTGTACAGCACCGGCGGCGGCAGCAGCGCCGCGGCCGCGCGCTGCGCGTCAATGGCCGCCTTCCACGCGGCCAACTGGTCCGGCGTCAAAAACGAAACTGCCGGCGACGAGCTAACGGGACCGGTCTTCAGCCGGCTCGCCGCCACCTTGGGCGACATGGCGAGCTGGGGCAATGCCGGCGGTCCGGCGCGCAAGGGCGCCGCGACCGCCAGGCACAAAACCAATCCCCACGTTATTCTCGACTTGTTCACTTTAAACAGCGGCC
The DNA here is from genome assembly GCA_028293265.1 of Pedosphaera sp. Next base: position 7,137 of record JAQGPB010000511.1, read on the forward strand.
CCGGCCCAAGCCCTGCGTCACGCGACTTATGGAGCGAGGCCCGGGACCGCCAAGGTTTCAGCTCACGACGAACTCGGGCGGTTCCTGGCCGGCGAGCGTGGCGTTCATGTGCGCATCACACCAGCCCATGAGGGCGTTTTGCGTTTGCACGTCTATCAGCCCGGCCTTGAACAGCGCGGTGATGATGTTTTTGCCATCGGCATAGACCTGGGCGACGGCGGGTGATTCGGCGGCCTGCACGGCAAGCGTGATCAGGCTGACTGCGGAAGCGACAATAGTAACCATAAATATTTCAATGTTTGGACCAAGTTGCGGTTGTCGAGATTGCTTATTTCGCCGGGACAGGCGCGGGCGTGGGGATCGGCGCGGCATAGACCGGTGCGATGGCCGCCTGCACCGTCGGCACCAGCCTTTGGATCTCCGGCAGGATGCTCTGCAAAATCGTCAGGCCGGCCGGGGTGGGGTTTTTCTGGTACGCCAGGCGTGCGGCCGCCCAGCGCTGGTCGATGTTCCAAAGCGTCGGCCGGATGGCATCGAGCGCGGGTTTCAACTGCGGAAAGGAGATTTTGAGCTGCGCCCGGTATTGCAGCTCGTAGCCCAACACTCCATCCACCGTTTGGTACGCCAGCTTGTAGCCCGAATCCGCGAGATAAAACGCCGGGTCCGGTGCAGACACGACATTGGTCGTCACCAAGCCCGTGGCATTGGTGGCCACCGTGGAACCGGAATACGCTCCGCCCGCCTGGAAGCTGGGCGTGTGGCAGCCAAGGAGCAGCAACGCCGGCAACGCCAGGCACAAAAGCATTTTCAACGCGCGGCTCAGGAGCGGCGCTGCGTCCTCCTTTATTTCATCCGGTGGCAGGTTGTGGGCCACATAGCCGATGGCGGCCGCGACAATGCCGCCGGCCCAGTGAATGACCGAGGCGTGGACCCAGCCATGTTTGATCAGCGCGCCGGCGGCCAGGTGCAGTCCGCCGACGATGAGTTTATTCCATTGAACTTTCATTTTCGTCTTCACTTTCTTTGAGGTTGGATTTGTTTTTATCGGGATGAATTTTCCGCCAGAGATACCAGATCGTCAGCAGGGCGATGATAGTATGCAGGAAC
>JAQGPB010000519.1 GCA_028293265.1 Pedosphaera sp.
TCGAATGCTTTTACAACCGCCAGCGCACCCACAGTGCGCTCGGCTGCCTTTCGCCCGTTGACTTCGAACTCAAAAACAACTAATCAAATGACTCACCTTCCCTGTCCGCCAATTCGAAGCAAGCCCAAGTTGATAAAAGGAAATACAACCAAGGAGGCAGCTTATGTTTTCTAACAAGACACTTTATCACTGGAAGCGCGCGCTGGCCACCGCCTTTGCCACCTTCAGCAAACCTCAAACCCAGGTGCTGGCCCTCTTCAGCGCCGGCGTGGCCCTGGCCCGCTCCTGCACGCTGGCCCGCGTGGCCGAGTCCTTGTGGTGGCTGGGCCGGGCTGACTCGGTGGAGCGGCGTTTGCAGCGCTTTCTGGCCAGCCCGCAGGTGGACTGGCAGGCGGGCTGCCGGTGCCTGGCGCACTGGGTGCTTGGCAGCCTCGTTTCCCCCCGGGGTCTGGTGGTGTTGCTGGTGGATGAAACCACGCTGGCCGATCACTTCAAGGTCATGGCCGTGAGCCTGGCCTATCAGGGCCGGGCCATCCCGCTGGCCTGGTGGTGTTATCACCAGGACCACTATCCCATGGCGCAAAACAAACTGATCGACACGCTTTTCGGCTGGATTGCCCCAGCCCTGCGGCCCGGCTGGCAGGTTCTGGTCCAGGCGGACCGGGGCCTGAGCAACTCGCCCACGCTCTTGCGGCTCATTGAAAAGCGGGGCTGGTTTTGCCTGGTGCGCGTGCAGCGGGACTTGCGTTTGGGCGACGAGCCTGCCGGCCCGGGCGTGAGGTTTGGGGAACTGCTCACCCGTCCGGGCCAGGAGTGGTCGGGCTGGGTGCATGTCTTTATGCGGGCGGGTGGGATCCATTGCCGGGCACTGGCCTATTGGGGCAAGGGGCACCAGGCACCCTGGCTGCTCCTGACCAACTATCCGCCCGCCCAGGCCCCGTGGTATGGCTGGCGCATGTGGGAGGAGCTGGCGTTCCGGGACTTCAAGTCCGCCGGCTGGCAATGGCAGAAGAGCCGGGTCTGGAAACCGGAACACGCCAACCGGCTGTGGCTGGTGCTGGCCCTGGCTTATGCGTGGATGTTGAGTCTGGGCACCCAGGGCGCTTTGCGGGAAGTGCGGCCGCAGCTGGTGCGCGGGCGGGGCTGCCGGCGCAGCCTCTTTGCCTTGGGCCTGCGGCTGCTTCATCGCGCCAGGGAACTCTTTGGCAAAATCCTCCACGCCTTTGACTTTGTGTTTGTTAGCCAGGCGCCACCATCGGAAAAAACTGTCGTGCAGTAAGCACCCCGGCCCTCTCCCCGCTCGTTCCTCACGGGGCGAGGGAGAAGAGGGCGGCTCTTGGGTGCGAGGCTGGCTTGACTAAACGGGAGTGGGGCTGAGGGCGCTCTGGTCTGGGCAAACGATTTTGTGAATTCTTGGATCAGCGCGGGTTCGCACATTGCTGCGGCCGGGACGGCCGCACTCCGGGATTTGGGCGACATGGCCTTGACGCAAAAACTTTCGCTACTGGCGGCGAGACGCCGCCATCACTCGCAGGCGTGGACGCCCGCGTTACGTGGCTCGGCCATTCGGCGCTCTGGCTTGAACCGGAGCGGTTTGGTGAGAAAAATAGTCGCGCTAAGGGATTGATTTTGGGGCTTGGCGGCGGGATGCTCGAAGAACAGCCAAGAAAGGTTCCAATCACTTTGCACATTATGAGATGCCCGAAATCCAACTCGGCGGTGGAACGGGGCCGGCTTATGCCACCGTTGCTCTGCTTAACACGTGTGAGGTCATGATACTGCCATGAGCAAAAAATTTCGTGTTGTGCTCGTTGTCTTGCTCGTAGCCGTGCTGGGAGGATTTGCGTGGGTGGTTCTGCAGCCGCGTGAGCCGGTTTATCATGGTCAGCCGTTGAGTTTTTGGCTGGATGAAGGCCGACAGGGTGATTGGCATGGCGTGGAGGCTGCTGCGGCGATTCGCGCGATGGGAAGCAATGCACTGCCACGGTTAATGGAAATGGTTCAGGCCAGGGATTCGGGTTTGCGGAGGGCCATGTTGAAATTTTCGGCCAAACAAAAATGGGTTCCGATACCGGTGCGCGAGCAACAGGACATTCAAACGGAGGCGTATTATGGATTCACGGTTCTGGGACCGGTAGCCAGACCGGCGGTGCCTGCGTTGATACATTTGCTTGAAGATGAGGACCGGCAGGTTCAAGGCTTGGCAGCGGTTTGCCTGGGAAGAATTGGTCCCGAGGCGCGGGATGCGGTGCCCGGCCTGATCAAATATCTCAACAGCGCCTTGAAGAGGAATACGGGAAATAAGCGGGATTGTTATGAACTGGAAGGGGCGGCTTTTGCCCTGGGTGAAATCGGCGCCGCCGCAGAACCGGCCATTCCGCAACTCACCGCGCTGAGCACGCTTACCAATACCATAGGGGATGCCCGGTGTTATGCGAAAGCGGCATTGATCAAGATCAAGGGGAACCCGCAATTGCTGCTCACCGATGTCATCAAGGATGCGTCCGACCCGAGTTACTGGACTGAAAAGGGGATTGTCATTTTTTTATTGGGCACGAATGCGGAAGCGGGGATTCCCTTTTTGCTCATGGCCTTGCAAGCAACGAATAACAGTGTTTTCAAGCCGCGCGCGCTGCAACTTCTGGGACGAATCCACGCGCAGCCGGAGATTTGCCTGCCAGTGATAATACCTTTGCTTCAATCCACGAATGTCAGTGTTTGTGAAAACGCCGTCTATTGCATTCGTGAATTTGGGGGTTTCAAAAAATGTCTGCCGGCGGCTGAGATTGCGCGGTGCCTGAAGGATCCAAACAAATTCGTGCGAAGGGAGGCCACGGATGCGATGCGGGAGACTGAGCGGAAGGCGGCGGAGAGGGCGGCCGTGAAGTAATTTCCGGCGTATTGGGTTTCCGAAAGCGGTGTCGCGCTGCGCTTGCCACCGCACTCCAAAGCCTGACGGAAATGTGAGCGGTTCGGGGTTTCAAGCCGTGTGTTTCAGTTCGAGGACGCGGTAGGCTTTGAGTTTGCCTTCGTGCTTGGTTTCGACGACGACTGGTTCGGCACGGACGTATTGGAAGACGTGCTGGAATATCTGGGGGCTGAGGAGGACGGCGCCGGGCGGGGCCATGCTGCAAAGGCGGCCGGCAAGGTTCACGGCATCGCCGATCACGGTGAACTCAAGCATATCCGCGCCGCCAAGAAAACCGTGGAGGACCTGGCCGGAATGCAGGCCGATGCCAAGGCCGCACGACATGGTTTCGCTCTTGGTGCGCCGCCCGGTGACGGCGGTTGCGATGGCCTGCATTTCGCAGGCGGCGAGGAGGGCGTGGCGGTGTTGCTCGGGGTCGGGTTCCGGGCTGCCGAAGACGGCGAGCAATCCGTCGCCGGTGAATTTGTCAATCGTGCCCTCGTGCTTGAAAACGGCCTGGGCGAACGCGGGGAGATAGTCGTTCAAAAGTTCCATGACTTCGCCGGCGTTGCGGTTGGCGGTGGCGGCGGTGAAGCCGAGCAGGTCGGCGGAGAGGATGGTGACTTCGGAGCGTTCGCCGCCGGGGCGCAGGCGGCCTTCGCGGGCCCGGCTGACGAGGCGGTTGCGGAGCTGGGGGGAGAACTTGGTGAGGAGGCGTTCGTAGAGGATGGCGCTTTGGCGAAAATCGTCCTGCACCTGCTGGTTGGCGACGGCGAGCGGGGCTTCCGGCGCGGCCAATGGCTGGGATGGGACGCGGGTGGCGGCGTCTTCCATGAGGATAAGCGTGGTGTCGCCGATGATGACTTTGGAAAGCGGGGCGAGCAGGCGGCGACCGGCGCCTTTGATTTCCACGCCGTCGAGGCGGGTGCCAAATTTGCTGCCCAGATCCTCGATCCAAAAATGGCCGCCTTCGCTCCAGACGCGCGCATGACGCCGCGAAACGCGGAGGTCGTCCGCCAGATCAATTGTCGCTCCTTTGCCCCGGTTCCCGCGGCCGATGAGAAATTCCGTGGCATTCACTTCGCGAATTTTTTCCCCGCCCTGGTGGCGGCAACGGAAACGGACGCGCGTGGCGGGTTGCTCGTGGAAATTTTTTGGGCGCGGCGCCTCGGAGTCTTTGCGGTCGGCGGGCGGGATGGGTTGCTGAAATTCGCGCGTCAGGCGGTCGAGTTCA
>JAQGPB010000525.1 GCA_028293265.1 Pedosphaera sp.
TTTCTGATACAAGGCTTCGAGTTCCTTTTGCACTGTGCCACCCGTTTGCGCGTGGGCAGGAGTTGATGATGATGCAAGTGCCGTGATCAATAAAAGGAGGATGGAGATAAATTTCATTCGTGCTTTCTTTCCCATGATTTTATTAATGCCTAAGTTGCCTTCAAAACGTCCCGTGGTCAAAACCTTCACGACATCAATTTTATCATGCCTGCTATTCACATTTCTTTAGCGTCCCCGAACGGACTTCCCAGCGTTGCAAATCGCGGCCCAGTTCGCGGGGCCAGTTTTCCTCGGTGCAGGTCATGAACACCTGTCCGCGCGCATGGTGCGCCCGCTCGAGCAATGGCAGGAGTCCGCTGCGCCGCTTCACGTCCAGCTCGCCCATCACGTCGTCAATGAGCAGAATCGGCGGCGAGCCGTGGATGCCGGTCAGGTATTCGGCCTGCGCCATTTTGAGGGCGATGGCCAGCGTGCGCTTCTGGCCTTCGCTGCCAAATTGCGCCGCGGCGCGGTCGTTCAAAAGCATCGGAAATTCATCGCGATGCGGCCCGATGAGCGTCGAACGATACGTCCGCTCGCGCCGGCGGGATTGGGCCAGCTCGACGGCAAAATCTTTTTTCACGCTCGGCTGATATTCCAGACGCAAGTCTTCGGCGTCATTGGAGATGCGCCGGTCGGCCAGGCGCGCGAGCGGGGAAAGTTTGGGAATCAGTTCGCGGCGGCGGGTGATGATTTCATCACCGAGTTTCACGAGTTCGGCGGAAAAACTGTCGAGCGCGGCTTCATCCGGCTGGCGCTGTTTCAAGAGCGCGTTGCGCGAACGCAGCGCCTGGGTGTAACGCTGGAGCAGGGGGAGATAGCCCGCGTGGGTCTGGCTCAGCAGCAAATCCACAAACCGCCGCCGCGCGCGCGAAGGGCCCTTGATCAACTGCAAATCTTCGGTGCAAAAAATCACCACGCGCAACACGCCCAGATAATCGGTCAGTTTGCGGACGGGCTGCTGGTCGAGGCTCAATTTGCGTTCGCTGGCGGACCAATAAATCTTGATCTCATGCCCGCCCTGGCCGACCGCCTTGCCGCCGACGAAATAACCCTTCTGCCCGTGCCGGACCATGTGCGCGCCGCCGACACCGCGGAACGAGCGCAACGTGGCCATGAGATAAATCGCCTCGAGAACATTGGTTTTGCCCTGGGCATTGTCGCCGAGCAGCACCTGGAAGCCCGGCGCAAAATCAACGTCCAACCGCGCGTAATTGCGGAAGTCACGAAGTCGCAGATGAGCCAGATGCACACTGTCAGCATGGTGCGGAAAAAGCCGCTTCGCGAGTTTTTTCGCGGGGTTCATTGGCGGTTGCCGTGCGGTTTCTTTTTGCCCGTTTGACAAGAGAATAATTTTTCCCCCGACAGCCGATAACAGGCAATAAAAGGCAAAAAAAGGCGATAATACGCAGCAATCATTATCGGCTGTTTTCAATCAAATCCACCTCCTTCCCAAAGAGCGTGCGCTTGAGGGCCTCAATCCGGGCCAGATCGCGTTGCTCCTCTTCCTGGCTGAAGTCATTGAGTTGTGGCAAGGCTTTCAGCGCTGCCTTGGCGGCATCAAACTCCCAGCGGTCCCGCGCCAAGGCCACACGTTGGCGGCGGATTTCGCGCTCCTCGCTTTCGTTCATCAGACGGCCCAAGGCAGTCAACTGCTTCAAGTCTTTGGCCTCCAGCGCCTGTTCGAAAAAGCGTTTGCTCATGATTTTGAGGGTGGAGTTGCGCAGTTCATCCAGGCTGGCGCCGGTTTCATTTATCCGCCGGACAGCCTCCAAGGTTTCCGGCATGCCGCCCACCGCCCGCTCCTCGGCGCAATGGCGGTAAAACCGCGCCAAACCAGAAATGGAGCGGGTCAGGCCCCATTCTTTGAGGATGCGCTCATGGGCCTCCTTGTAGCCGATGTTTTCGTCGAACAGCCAGCTTTCGAGGGTTTCCCATTGTTCGGGGGTCAGTTCATTCCAGAGTGAATCGGATCTTAGTTTAGACATGCGAAGTGGTTGAGGGTTGAGGGTTGGGAATGGGACAAAAGGGACTTAAGGGACTTAAAGTGGGCATGGGTGCGGGTTGTGGGTTGCGTATTGCGTGGTGCGTGGTGGGGGAGTTCAGATTAGGAGGCGGCGGCGGGTCCACCAGTTGGTTTTTAGCTTGAAGACTTCGATGCCACCGGAGCCGGAGCTTTTTCCGGCGGCTTCCAGGGCAAGGGCGAGGCTCCAGAAGTGGTCGGCGTGGCCGGCGGAGTCGCGGGTGGCGGCGATGCTGACGCGGCCGCCGGGGGTGGTGATCTTCTCGGGCTTGCGGAGGTCTTCGCGCAGGGTCTGGTCGCGGGGATGTTCAATGCGGCGGTCCTCGTAGGCGCGCAATAGTTCCATGGCCATGGCTTCGGTGATGCGGACGGTTTCGCGCGGGCGGCCCTCGGCTGAGATGGTTTTGGTGACGGGGACGGTGCGGGCGAAGTTGATGCCGTGGATGCGGGAATGGCCGAAGGATTTCTGGGCGTACTCGAAGAGGCCAAGGCCCAGGCCGGTCATGTCCAGGGCGGCGCGCCGGAAGCGGGGCAGGCGGCAGATTTCGCCCAGGCGCAGTTCCTGTTCGGGCAGGCGCATATCGCGGAGGCGGAGGATGGCGCGCACTAACAGGTTGCTGTTGATTTTCTCGATGACGGTGAGGACGGAGAGGTCGCTGCTGCGGCCGACATCGAAGCCGACGTAGAGGGGGCCGACGGCGGCTTTCATAAGAGACAGGGCGTCGGTGGTCCAGTCCTGTTCGCAGATGAAGCCCACGTCGTCGCGCTCGGCGGCGCTGATGAGTTCGTGGGTGAGGAGGGTCAAATTCTGGTCGGCGAAGAGGCACTCGTAGTTCTGGTCGTAGGCGCGTTTGTCGAGGGCCTGGGCGCGGGCTTCGGTTGGCGTGATGGGTTGGCGGGTTTGGGGGTCGTAGATGGGGACGCCCATGGAGTAGGCCATGGTGCGGGTGATGCGGCTCAGTTTGAAGGCGGGTGAATTGGAGTGGTGGAGTGATGGAGTGCTGGGTTCCGAGTTGGGGAGCGGGTTGGATGGCGCGAGGTTTGGAACGCCTGTCTCTGAACTGGGAAACATCGAACATCGAATGGGGGAAGAAGGGGCGGCCTCGGGGGTTTGATCGCTGGTGGTGTCGTCTTCCGCTGCTGGTGCAGGTGAAGTGGGAAATGTTGAGTTGGAAGCAGCATCGGCGACCATGCGGTAGAAGAGGTTGTGGCGGCCGTTGCCGGTGGAGGCGATGCGGCAGAGGTAATCGGGATTGCTGGAAAGAATTTGTTCGGCGGCGGCCCAGATGGCGTCGCTGTTTTCGTGGAAGGCGAATTCATCGAGGATGAGGTCGCCGGAGAAGCCGCGGGCGGTGCGGGGGTTGGCGGCGAGGACCTTGATGCGGCTTATTTTGCTGCCCACGCGGAGGCGCAGTTCCATGCGGTAATCCTCAAAATCCATTTCCGGCGAGGAGACGACGGTGGCAAAGCGGGTGTTGGTGAGGCGGCAGATTTCGGAGCATTTCAACAAAAACTCCGCGCCGTTCTCACGGGAGTTGGAGAGAACGGTGACGAGGCGGCCGGGGCGGGTCAACAGCCGCCAGATGGCCCAGGCGGCGAGGGTGAAGGATTTGCCGATCTGGCGGGACCAGTGGAGCACCACGATGCCGGATTTGTGATCGCGAAAAACCGGGCCCTGATAGTCGCGCAACGTGATGCCATGGAATCCAGGGGCCTGGCCATCGGCGGCTGGCTTTTCCGCGCCGTCGTTCCCCGCATCCAATCCTCCATTTTTAATATTCGATGGTTGATTTTGCATAATGACCATCATTTAAGCACGGGCACCTTGGAAAAATGAAACCTACGGTAGGTTTGACACGCTTTTTTTATATGATGAATCTTTGTGAAAAAAAGGCGGACGGGGGCAATGTTTATGCGGGTTTGGTGCTTTCAGAAAAACACGATGATTTTGAGGCATGAAAAAAACATTTTTCCCTACACGGAAAAAGAGGGGTTTTTCTGCATTTGGACTTCAAATTTGGCTTGGGCGGGGAGTTGGACATTCAGTGCATAATTGCAAGCTGTTGCGCCATAGCGTTGTAGAAAGATTTCAACTATCTCCGAAAATTGCGGAGAGGGGTAAAAATCGTTTTACGATGCTGAGTGGAAATGAAAAGGGATTGGCTTTGCGATGAGATCAAGGTCTCAGCCGATCAAAGAGGCGTCCCACAGATATGACGAAAATGCAGTTGGTAATTAGGAAGGGCAGCGTTGGGAAAGTTTCTGGCTAGGGCAATGCGGCCAGCCCGGCAGCGACTTCGGCGCGGGGCAGGTTGCCATCGGCCAGGGCGGCGTCGCTTTGGCGGAGGAGGCGTTCGTAAAAGGATCTGGCTTCGGAGATTAA
>JAQGPB010000542.1 GCA_028293265.1 Pedosphaera sp.
CCACCACGTCGCTCTGCCCCGTGTACCGGAACACCACGGCCTCAAATGCCGCGAGCAAACCCATGAACAACGTGCAGCCTTCAGCGCGGCACAAGGCCTTGAACTGCTCCACGATTTTTTTGTCGAACGAAATTTCCTGCCACATCCCGCCGCGATACGTTTGACTGGGCGGACGCGGATGGTCCAAGGGCAGTTCCAGCAACCCGGGCGCGCCGGCAAGCTGCCGCTTCCAGTAATCGAGTTGCCGTTCGAGTACGGCTCCCTGCAACCACTGCCGCTGCCATACGCCAAAATCGGCATATTGAATGGCGAAGTCGGGCAGCGGAGAAGGCCGCCCGTGCGAAAACGCCTCGTGCAGGATTTGCAATTCCCGGTAGAAAACCCCGATGGACCAGCCGTCGGACGCGATGTGATGCATCGTCATCATCAACAGATGTTCTTCCGGGCCGAGCCGCAGCAACCCCGCGCGCAGCATCAAATCTTTCGTGAGATCGAACGGCTTGCGCGCATCTTCCTGGAGCAGCCGCATCGCTTCCGCTTCGCGCGCGCTTTCCGGCAGATGGGACAGGTCAATCAGCGGCACTTCCAGCCGCGCTTCCGGCGTGATGACTTGCACCGGCGCATCCTCCGCCGCCGCAAAGGTCGTGCGCAAAGGTTCGTGGCGGCGGACAATTTCGTTCAAGGCCCGGCGCAAGGCTTCCACATCCAGCCGCCCGCGCAACCGCGCCGGCGCCGGGACGTTATAAACCGAACTGCCCGGCTCCAAACGGTCCAGCAGCCAGAGCCGCTGCTGCGCGAACGAAACTGGAAAAGTTTGGAAACCCTCGCTGTCATCCGTTCCTGGCGTGTTGGAAGCGGACGTTGAAGCGGTTGAAAATTCCTTGATCATGTATGGTAGTGCCTCCGGAAGTTTGGGAGTCCCTGGGTTTTGAACGGCCTAACCCTGTCTGCCGCACTCATTTCCGGTCGCACAGATTAGGCAAAACCACACCGCCTCACAATCGGGCGCGCCCCTGAATTTCCCATCAGCTTATCCCTGAATGCAAATGAGGTATTCTCCTATGCCACCGAAAACCCGTCTCACTGAATGCTGATTGTAACAGATATGAATTTGTAACAGATATGAATTGGACTCGGATGGCTAACCGGCTAGAGTTCGACTCTTAACAAGCTAAGGATAATAAATATGGCTCAATGTGCTTACTGCGGCTCAACCATCATCATGGGCGGTGTGCGGGCTGGAAACACCAGCTTTTGCAATAAAAAATGCCATCAAAATGCCTACGTCTTAAGTGTTTCACAGCAGGTTCCGCCGGACCTGCTCGAACGGCAGGTCCAGGAAGCCTGGCGCGGCAACTGCCCCAAATGCCAGAAGCCCGGCCCGGTGGATGTCCATAAAGTTTATGAGGTCTGGTCGGCTGCCGTCGTGACGCGCTGGTCCACGAAGCAGCAAGTCAGTTGCCGTTCTTGCGCCACCAAACGACAGCTTGGCGGCATGGGCTTCTCACTGGTTTTGGGTTGGTGGGGCATTCCATGGGGATTGATTCTCACGCCCGTTCAGATAACGCGCAATATCACGGCCATATTCGGCGGGCCGAGCGTCTCATACCCTTCGGCTGAATTGCGGAAACTCGTTCAGGTGAATCTCGGCGCGCAAATGATCGCCGCAGCGAGACAAAAATCCGTCCCGCCTCCTGTGCCATCGCGCCCGCCGCCTCTGCCTGCATCGGGCAAATAAAAATATGCCTCGTGATTTGCGTTGGAATTCCATGCCCATCCATAAACTTGCACTCCCATTCACATCGCGACCATAAATCTCCTTTCCTGAAAACCAACCGCTCCTTACTCTCGCCCTCGAAATATGAGTTCTACTGTATTGAAAATCGCCGCCCTGGCGGGTGACGGCATCGGGCCTGAAGTCATGCGCGAAGCCATCAAGGTGCTGCGCGCCGTTGAAAAGAAATTCTCGCTCGCGCTCAAAATCACCGAGGCGCCCGTCGGTTGGGCCGGCATTGACGCGGCCGGCCAGGCTTTGCCGGACGCCACGCTCCAGTTGTGCAAGGCATCGGATTGCATCCTGTTCGGCTCCGTGGGCCTGCCGGACCGCGACCCGACGATTCCCAAGGAACAGCGCCCCGAACGCGCCGCGTTGCTCCGTCTGCGCAAGGAATTCGGCCTGTTCGCCAATTTGCGCCCCGTCAAGCTGCCCAAGGAATTGTCCCACGCCTGCCCGCTCGCCAAGGAACGCCAGGGCGACGGCATTGACATTCTCGTCGTGCGCGAACTCACCGGCGGCATGTATTTCGGCCAGCCCAAGAAGACCGAGGAAATCTCCGCCGGCAGCGGCAAAGGCACGATCCTGCGCGCCATTGACACGATGGTCTATACGACGCCGGAAATCGAACGCATCGCCCACGTCGCCTTCCGCACCGCGCGGCTGCGCCGGAAAAAGCTCACCAGCATTGACAAGGCGAACGTGCTTGAAAACGGCGTGCTTTGGCGCGACGTCGTCACCGCTGTCGGCAACCAATAGCCCGACGTGGCCCTCGAACACATGGTCGTGGACAACGGCGCGATGCAACTCGTCCTCAAGCCGACCCAGTTTGACGTGCTGCTTTGCGAAAACA
>JAQGPB010000566.1 GCA_028293265.1 Pedosphaera sp.
CAGGACGGTGGACTCCATGTCTTCCAAAACTTTCAGATCGTTTTGCACCCTGGCTTCGAGCATCATTCCGAGGAGTAATGAATGCAAACTGTGCGAGGCGGCCACCGGGTCCTTCACCGTGACCGATCCTTCACGAATCGCGTCGGCAATGGCGCTTTCAACGTATGTCCTGCTCGCATTCATCAAATGCTCGCTTTTGGCCCGGATTTTCTCGTCTTGGGTGGCAATCTCACTCCCCACGCTGGCATAGGGACAACCACATACATGCCCATATTCTGCGGCCTTTGCCTTCTGGCCTTCGTATAAATATCGGCAAAAACCTTGGATTCGTTCCAATGGCGGAACTTGGGGCGAGAAAAGGCTGTCCATCTCGGGACGCTTCTCCTGCCATTGCTCCTCATACGCCTCCACCACCAAGACCGCTTTGGAGGGAAAGAAATGAAAAAAACTGCCCTTGTTGATCCCGGCACGCTTGCAGATGTCGTCCACGCTGACAGACCCGTAGCTGCTGTCCCAAATGAGATCAAACCCCACTTGCAGGAGTTTCTCTTTAGTTTCAGACGTCTTTTTCATTTCGAGGCCGTTGTTCTATTCGAATAAAAACATGCTCGCACGTCTTGACTGACCAGTCAACTCTTTTTTAAAAAATCTTTGCTTTTTTTTCGAAATTTTGTCTTGGTGTGCAATCGTTTAATTAACAATTGCTTACGCTGCGTCCTCCGGATTCGCAACCTAAATCAGCCAACTGGGATCACGTATTGGATGTGAATTAGATCACATCCAAGGAATTTGATGAGCTTCGCGTGCGTTGCGTACGCGCTCACTTGGTCAATCACTTCTGAAAACTGTCCAAAACCGCTCAACGTGGAGACAATCTAGCCGTGACCCAATTGATATCGTCCTTGGCTCCCACCACGGTGAAAGGCAACCAACCGGAATTGTGCATGATGGGATGAAGAGTTGAGCCATTGACCCACTTGTGAATTTCCGAATGGCCATCGGCGAACGCATACCCCGCGGCGCCATTGTGATAGGATGCCGGCAGGTCACTCCAAATATTGGTTATCCCGTCGCCAGGTGGAGGGCACTGAAAACCATCGTTGATGCTGTCCGGATGTTCGTCGGAAAAAATCCAGCTCATCGCCGGGTTGCGAGCATCGGAAATCTTGAAAAAATTGGGCCAAGTGTCGTCATAGACGGCCTGCTTGCTTCCAGTGGGCGATTTGTCGCCCGCCACGAAACTCATCGAAATGCTTCGCACCCGCGGATCGGTCATGCCGGGCGCAACGCTGGAGTCTGCGGGACAGTGGTAGATTTTATAGTTTGAAGCATATTTTCCCAACTGGCCGCGCATCATCTGGCTGTAATTCGTGTTTGCCGGTGTATTGTTCCAGGACATCTCGGCATATTCCCAACTGTTCGGACCGGTGTCCCCGCCCAAATTGAATGGCAGCGTGTCGCTGAAATCCGCGGCGTAGAGGTGCCAGGCCACCATCAGTTGCTTGGTGTTGCTGATGCATTGGATGGCCAGGGCCTTTTGCTTTGCTTTGGCAAGGGCCGGCAGCAGCAAGCCCGCCAAAATGGCAATGATGGCAATCACCACCAAAAGCTCGATCAGCGTAAAACCTCTGCGGCGACGTTGCGGAGGGGTTCGGCGGTTATCGAAAATTTTTCCCGGTTCGGGCTGCGACTGAATTCGATCTGTACTCATAGGATATGTTCGGGGGCACCGACAAAGTCCGATCTGCATTACGTGTTTTTGGGACGAACCGGGCGATTCTGGATCACCGTGGTGCGTTGACCGCAAACACAATTGAAGATATTTTGTCTCGCGCGAAAAACCACGTCATGGGGAATTTTTCGCGCAATGGCGACACCGCAATGCTTCCACAGGCAGTTCATTGGGAACAGTGGAATCAACTTGTCTGAAAAAAAGACAAGTTGAGGAGGCGCCCGGACGCGAAGGCGTTCAAGTTTGCGGTGCGGGACCAATGCTTGCGCCCCGCCGGTATTCCATGCGGACTTTGATGGATTTTCGGGTCACCCGGCCGGTATCCACCAGTTCCATCACTCTCCGGGCAACATGACGGGCAAACACCTTTGAATTGCACTGGTAATGGCAAATCGGGGGATGCAAATCCTCAAACCAAATATCACTCGGCGGACAGACCAGCGAAATATCTGCCGGCACACGGAGACCCCGCGACACCATCCACGACAGACAGGTGACGAGCTGGCCTGATCCATTCAGCACCAGCGCTGTCGGCCGCGATTTCTGATTGAATGCCTGCTCCAACGCCCGGGCAATGGCCGCCGCCGGCGGTCCGGCTTTGATCACCGTCAATCTCACCGGGAAACGGGCGGAGGCAATGGCGCGCCGCAAACCGCTTTCCACGACCAGGGAACCCGGGGAAGGAAATCGGTCCTCCAGCAGGCCAATGACCTGATGCCGATGACGCAGGAGCTGCACTCCCGCGTGGAAAGCGGCGGCTTCCCAGTCATTTACCACGAAGGGCAATTTTACGTCCGGGAAGGTTGACCCGTAAACGAATGCCGGTATGCCGGATTCTTCAAACCAGCGTTGCACCGATTCGC
>JAQGPB010000569.1 GCA_028293265.1 Pedosphaera sp.
GTCCGCAACCATCCGCACGACTCGCGCGGGGCGCTGAGTTATTTGCGGGGCGGATTGGGCGCTTACGGTTATCTCGCACATGCGTTCGCGGAGGCGGATGCCGTGCGGCAGATTGCCCTGCATGTGATGGATGACAGCGTGCGGTTGCGTTGCGTCGTGCCCGAGGATGCGCTGGCCCAGGGTGGGTTGACGATTTATGGCGCGGAATGCGGTCGGTACCCGGTCGCGCCCACGGTGATTATTGAATGGTAAGAGAGTGTTGGTTGCAGAAATGAAAAATGATTTGCGTATATTACATCTGGAAGACGACCGGTTTGATGCCGAATTGATGCGGCAGATATTGACGGCCAATGGTTTGGTGCGCGAACTGGTGCGCGTTGATTCGGCCGGGGGTTTCGCTGCGGAATTGGACCGCGAACCGTTTGATTTGATCCTCTCGGACTATACCCTCCCCTCGTTCAACGGCATGGAGGCGCTGGCCATGGCCCGGCAAAAGCAGCCGGACACGCCGTTTATTTTTGTTTCCGGGACCATTGATGAGGAACTCGCGGTGGAAAGCCTCAAACAGGGCGCCGCCGATTATGTTTTCAAAAACCGCCTGTCGCGCCTGGTGCCGGCGGTCCGGCGGGCGTCGCAAAGTGTGGAGGAGCGGGAGGAAAACCGGCGCGCGGAAGAAGCCATGCGCCAGTCGGAGCATAAATATCGCCAGGTGTTCGAGACGATGAGCGACGCGGCCTTTTTGACCGATCTTTCCACTGGCCGCGTGCTGGATGCCAACAAAGAAGCCGAGTTGCTGCTGGGACGCGCCCGCTCCGAAATCATCGGGTTGAACCTCACGCGCTTTCACGCGCCAGCCGGGTTCGAGACGTGTCGCGAAGCTCTGGCGGGCGTGCTTTCCGGCAATACCGCCGCGGACATCGAAAGCGAAATCATTCGCAAGGATGGAACGCATGTGCCGGTGGAAATCCGCGCGAACACCCTGGTGCTCTACGGGCGGCGGTTGATTCTTGGCTTGTATCGCGATGTTGCGGCGCGCAAACAGGCTGAGGAACGGATTCGCGAGCAGAACAAGCTGCTCGACCTGGTGCCGGATGCCATCCTGGTGCGCGACTTGGAGGGACGGATACAGTATTGGAGCGAAGGAGCGGCCCATTTATACGGCTGGTCGCGCGACGAAGCACTGGGCCGGAATACCAGGGAACTGCTCTATCACGACACCTCGGAGTTTGAAGCAGCCTCTCGCACGATCCTTAAAGACGGGGAATGGCAGGGAGAGTTGCACCAAGTGGACCGGGAAAACCACGAAATCCTCGTCCATAGCCGTTGGACTCTGATGCGCAATGAACAGGGTGAACCCCAATCCATCCTGCTGGTGAATTCCCATGTCACCGAGTCGGCGCCCAATCGCCTGCATCGGCAAGGCCGGCACGCGAGAACCATGCACGGATTGCGGTAAATCCAATGGGGGAAGACCCCATTGGCCGGGGGAAAAAACAGGGTGTATTTTCTCGTGGAAGGAACCAATCTTATGGAAACTGAATCAGGAAACGGCCACGGGGTCACGCTTGAGAAATTGATGAGCGATTTGAAGGTCGTAATTGAGGACGGCCAGCAGTTTTTGGAAGGCGGTGCCGATCAACTGCGCCAAAAGGCAATTTCCGGCGCCAGAGCCGCCGATGACGACATCCGCCGAAATCCTTATCCCAGCATGGGGATTATTTTCGGACTGGGCGTCATGCTGGGAATTCTGAGCTACAGCCTGTTCCAAGGTGGAATTCAGACGTATGAGGACGAAAGGGATTAATCCGCCGCGCATTCACGGACGGGCGGCGGCATGCCAAAGTTCCCAATCCTTATCAGCGAGCCCGGATGCCGCCTCAAAACTTTTTTTGCTAATGCTGCGCGGGCAACCGGGGTTTATGTGAGCAAAGATTATTTTTGTGCCGCCGAAAATTACTTTCCCTAAAAACACTTTGAAACATTTGCATTTATTTTGAAGCGGGCTAAGGTGTTGGCATGGGTGAATCAAAGAAAAAAGCGACGCCATCGCCCAAGGTCGAGACGCCAATAGAAGCTCCCTCCCCACTTGGTCAGATGCTCTCGCACGAAGAAATGGAGGCGCTGTCAGCCCTCCAGCTCGTGGATCTAATTGCCGGAAAACTTCCGCCGCAACACTCCTCCCTGATGGACCTGATCTATCTTCGCGACCGCATCACCGGCCTCGAAGAAATGAACGAACAGGCGCGTCAGGCGCTGGAAAAACTGGACGAAATTGTCGAGAAGCTCCGCTCCCCGGCATTTCGCATCGGCACTTTTTTGATGCCGGTGGAAAATGACAAGGCTCACGTCTGCATCGGCGGCACCGATTACGTCTGCCGGGTGGACCCCAAGATGCCGCTCAACAGCCTGCAAATGGGCCAGCGCGTGCTCTGTAACGAGGCTTTCGCCGTCGTGCAAGGCCTTGGCTTTGACAAGAACGGGCCGATTGTGCGCATTGACGAAATGCTCTCCGACGGCCGTCTTCGTATTGGCCAGGAAGCGGGCCTGATGTCCTTGGTGCTGCTGCGTTCCGCTTTGTTGGTGAAGGAAAAACTCAAAGTCGGCATGGAAGTGCGGCTGGATGTGAACCAGCGCGTCGCGCTGGAAGTCATCGGCATGGGCAAGCGCATCGAGCGCTCGCTCGAAACCGTCACCGAATTGCCGTGGTCGGCCATCGGCGGTCAGTCCGAGGCGGTGCGGGCGATTCGCGACACTATTGAGCTGCCATTTTTGCATCGCGATCTGTTCAAGCGTTTCGAGCACACCGTGCCCAAGGGCTTTCTATTGCACGGGCCGCCGGGCTGCGGCAAAACCTTGCTCGGCAAGGCCACCGCCTACAATTTGCGCCAGCAAATCAAGACTCAAACCGGCGTGGACCATCCCGAATTTTTCCTGCACGTCAAAGGGCCCGAGATTTTGAACATGTGGGTGGGCGAGTCCGAACGCCAGGTGCGCGACCTGTTCATCCAGTGCCGCGAACGTGCCCGCGATGGCGCACTCGCATTTCTCTTCATTGACGAGGCGGAATCCATCCTCGGCACGCGCCGCTCCGGCCGCTTCAACAGCATCCTGAGCACGCTGGTGCCGATGTTCTGCACGGAGATGGACGGCTTGGAACCGTTGCAAAACGTCGTCGTAATCCTCGCGTCAAACCGCGCGGACCTCATTGACCCGGCAATTTTGCGTCCCGGACGCATTGACCGGAAGATCAAGGTGAACCGGCCCGACCAGGCCGGGGCGCAGGCGATCTACGAAATCTATCTGCGCGAATCTTTGCCGCTGGCCGAGCCGCGGTCGGAACTGGCGCGCGCCGTCACCGAGGCGCATTACGCCAGGACACCGTCGAACCAGTTCTTGGAAATTGTGTTTCGCAGCGGCAAGAAAGACTTCCTCTATCGCGGCGACCTCGCCAGCGGGGCGATCATCGCGGCGGTCGTCGAACGGGCGAAGAGTTTTGCCATCAAGCGCTCCATCGAAACCGCCCAGGAAACGCACCTCACGCGCGAGGACCTCTTGCAGGCCTTGCAGCGCGAATACGAGGAAAACGACCTCTTCCCGCCCACGGATGTGACCGAGGATTGGTTGAAACTGACCGACTTCGATCCCGAGAACGTCATCAAGCTCGGCCCAGTGCGTCCGCTCAAAAAAGACGCGCTCGGCAGCGGAGTGGTTTGAGTCTTCAAGTCGCCGCGACGATAAAAATGCTGCCTGTCATTCAGCGGTTAACCGGGTCACTTCCGCTTGCGGCCATGACCCGGATGTCTTTGTTGATGTTTTACAACCACAATGCGAATTCGATCCGGGTCAATCTGCCGGAAATAAATCACCTAGGGGAATCATGGCATCAGCGCACGCCGGACATCGGAAGTGAGCGTCATCCAGCGGCCGGGGTTGGCGGCGATTCGAAATACCAGCCTCTCAAACTCGCCGGTGAATTCTTTTCCAAGACCCGGGCTTCGGTTCTCGTAAAAATTGCGGATGTCTTGAAGCTCTCCTTCGATGGCGGGATGATAATCAATGATCATCGGCGAAGCCGCGCCATGACCTGCTCGTGGGACAATGCCTGCACTTGTCCGCTTTCCAATTCACGATCTCGCTCCCGGGCGAGTTTTAGCGCTGCGGCATCCTCCATCTGCACGGGTGCCTCGAATGGATCTTCCAGGCTCTCCCACAATGATTCCGCCAGCAGCGCCCTCTGTGCGGGCGGCAGGCGCAAGGCTTCGGCTGCAAGCTGCTCGATGCTCATACCGAGACACTCTACCTCGAAATTCGGCCCGGGGAAACTCTTTTTCGATGCGTTTTGCCGGCCGCATCAAGCAGCCAGCACGGTCTTTTTTCCCCGTTGCGTTATCGCCAAACCTGTAGCAGTTTCTTTCAGTATGTTGTTTGTTTGCATTTCGCGTGGAATGTCCGGTGAATGACAAGGATGATGACCCCACCACCACTCATCCAGTTTGGCATTGAAACAGAGATCGGCATTGCCCGCGACAACGACGATGATCTTGATGTCGTCTCCGAATCCATCGCGCTGGTGCGCAGCGTCGTCGAGCCCGGCGTGCTGATGCGCTGGGATTATGGCAGCGAAGACCCGCACGCGGACATGCGCGGGTTCCATGTGCAGGAGTTGCGCCAGGACACCGACGAATCCAATTACTACGCCGAGGATGCGGAGCGCGAACTCACCTACGTCGAAATCAAGAGCGACCTCGTGCTCGGCAACGGCGCGCGCTTCTACAACGACCACGCCCATCCCGAATATTGCACGCCCGAATGCAGCACGCTCGATGAAATCGTCGCCCAGGACCGCGCCGGCGAACGTATCCTGATGGCTTGCGCGCAACAGCTCAGCATCCAGCGCGGCCAGACCGTCCGGCTTTACAAAAACAACACCGATTTTCGCGGTCACAGCTACGGCTGCCACGAAAATTATCTCCTGCCCCGCTCGCTGCCCTGGGGCCAGTTGGCGCAGGGCGTGCAGGCCTTCCTCGTCACGCGCCAGATTTGCGCCGGCGCGGGCAAGTTCGCCATCGAGGAAGAGGACCGCTTCATCTCGCCCGCTTTCCAAATCGCGCAACGCAGCGATTTTTTCAGCGAACTCCAGAGCGTTGACACCATGCAACGGCGGCCCATCGTGAACACCCGCGACGAGCCCCACGCCAATCCCCGTCTCTACCGCCGCTTTCACGTCATCCTGGGCGACGCCAACATGTCCCCGTTCGCGACGCGTCTCAAAATCGGCACCACCGCCCTGGTGCTCGAAGCCCTGGCGCGCGACCCGCAGCGGACCTGGCCGCAGCTCGCCGACCCGTTGGCCGCGTTGCCGGCGATTTCACGCGACCCGACTTTTCGTTGGGAAGTAAAACTCGCGGATGGCCGCACGACCACGGCGCTTGAATTGCAACGCGAATATCTGCATGCCGTCAAATTGGTTTGTGATCTGTCCCTTCCCGCAAAGGCATCGCTCGTGGCGGATTGGGAATCGGTGCTGAACGATTTGGGAACGGATTACATGCG
>JAQGPB010000592.1 GCA_028293265.1 Pedosphaera sp.
TCCTGGAGCACGACATTGATACCTCCGCCGAAGCCATAGGTGTGGCTTGGGCTGCCGACGATGACGCCCGATTGATTGTTCACCGCCAATTGGGTATCCACGCCGCCGTTGTCGGGAGCGCCGCGCACGGGATTGTTGATTATGGAAGAAAATGTGGTCAAAACGGGGCCAAAATAGAGATTGCCGTCAAAATGCATCAGTTGAACTGAGGGCAGCGACTTGCTTTCGCCGGTCAACGCGGTTCCGCCATTAATGCTGTAACTTTCGGAAACACCCAATTGGAATGTATCGCTAACCGAGGCAAGCTGCGTGCCGGCCTGTGGCTGGAGGGTCAGGGTTGGGGATTGCAAGACTCCACCCGCCGAAGCTTGCGGGGAGGCGGCGGCGAAAGGCTGCAAAGTGAGATTGAACGGGGCGGAACTGTTGCTGGCGAGCAGAACCGGTGCGCCCAGGAGCGTGCTTTGCAAGGCAAACGGGAGGTTGAGTTGCACGCTCGTATTGCCGCCAGGAGCGCCGAAATCATCCAATCGCCGCACCCAAAACGGCGCCGTGGCGGTGAAGCCGGATTCTGCCGGGATGGTTTTGACGGCAAATTGACGGGTCCATTGCAACGGGCCCAAAGTGGCTTGAATGGAAGAGGTGCCGTCTCCGAGAAAAGCGGTGGAACCGGTCCAGGCGGGATTGTTTACCAGCGCGGCGTTGCGCGCAAAGGGGCTGAGATCGGCAGCCATGGTGCCTGAGCCTTCATTGAAACGCCAGGCGGCCAGCAACCCGTTTTCCGAGCCGGCAAGCGCGGTGTTTTTGTAAACCGCCAGTTGGGCGGGAGTCAGCGCGACGTTCCAAACCGACACTTCATCCACCACTCCGGGAAGCGAAGTAACGATCGTGGAATATTTACCAATTTGCAGTTGGTTGGTGGAACTGGTTGGACCGGACGAACCGGTCCAAGTGTTCGTAGCGGTCTGATTTCCGTCCACATATAACCTTCCGCCGTTGTTATCCACCACCAGCGCGAGATGATGCCATTGACCGTCGGCAATCACTCCGCCATCCAAGCCCAAGCCGTGGTCCCAGACAAAATTCGCGCCATCGCGAAAATACCACGCCCTGACATGACCGTTATAGACGAACATCGAATAACCGTTATCCGAGGCGTCCACATATTTGCTGATGATGCCGCCAGCGACGGAATTTGAGTATGAAGTCCGCACCCAGGCCATCAAAGTAAGCGGGAAAGCATTCAAGTTCGGATCATGCGGGACCGACACATAATCTCCCGAGCCGTTGAATTTGACGCCGTCAACCGCGATTTGATTGAAGACGATGGGCGCGGTGGACGGCACCCAGATGGGGTTGTTGACCAACGCTCCCGCCGCAATGTGACCCGTCGCATCGTTCAACGTCGTGCCAGAACCTTCGTCCAGATGCCACAGACCGACGACGCCGTCCTCGTTTCCATTGAGTTGACGATGTTTGACATAATTCAACTCTGCGGCGCCGAGACTGCGGTTCCAAACTGTCACTTCATCAACCTGCCCTTGAAGGAAATAATTGAGGGCCGGATACTTGCCGATAAACATCGGGTTGCTGCTCGTTGGCGCGCCCGGAGTGCCGCCAGTCCAGGCACTGGAGCCGATCAAAACACCGTCCAAATAAACCTTGCCGCCATTGCCATCCACTGTGAGCGCGGCGTGATGCCAGAAGCCGTCCGAGACCACCGTGGTTGAGGTTGCGTCCACGGCGAGCACACCCAGTGATTTGGAGAAATAGCCACGCAACCGGCCGTTTTGCACGACGAGAAACCAGCCGTTGCCTGAGCCATCAATGTATTTGTCCACGATTCCCTGGACCAAGTTTGAAATGCTGGAAGTCCTGAACCACGCGGTGACCGTAAAAGGGTAGGCATTGAGACTGGCATTGTTCGGAACCTGAACGAAACTCGAGGCGCCATCGAACTGCAAGGCGTCCCCTGTGATGCGCCAAGGCAGACAAATGCGGCGAAAAGGCAGCCAAGGAACGCTCCGTACAAGCGCAGATTCAATAGTCTGAAGGGCATCTTCACAGGTAAAATAAAGCCGTCCGCAAGCCACAGCACTCCGATTCCGCCTGGGTCATCAGCGAATTACAAAAAGGCTGCTACTATCCTAAGAAGAAAAAACCGCGTTGGATTACCGAAAATCTTGGGCATTTCCTTTGCGGAAAATCTTGGGCGCGTAAAGGAACTAAACCTCGCAAATCGTCCTATGGATTGACTTCAGCCGGCATCGGCGCTTCAAAAAAATGGACGGTATTGTCTTCCATGGTGACTGCCAGGCGGGTTCCGTCGGGCGAGAATTGCAAAAATTCGCCGGCGCGGGGAAAATCGATTGAAACCAATTCCCGGAGCGTGGGGAGATGCCAGAGCTTGATGGAATCTTTGCGGCAAACCGATGCCAGGGTTTTCCCATCCGGCGAGAACGCCACATCGGTCGTTTCCTCCAAATGACCAGGCAAGGTGGCCAGTTCGCGGCCGGAAACGCAGTCCCACAATTTGAGCGTTCCATCCACGCTGCCGGAGGCGAGCGTCTCGCCATCGGGTGAAAATGCCAGTCCGCAGACAAAATCGCGGTGCCCGGACAGGAGCGACTCCCGGTTGGCCGACAATTCAAAAAGATGGATGAAACTATCCCGTTCCAAGCTCACGGCCAGCCATTTGCCGCCCGGACTCAGCGCCGCGCCACGGAGCGGCGGCTTCGGTCCTGACGCAGTCCCCAGCAATTTGCCCGTGCCTGTTTCCCATAAACGAATTGTTCCGCCGGTGTTGATGGCAAAGAATTGCTCCGTTGACGGGGAAAAACCGAACCGCTCAAATTCACCGATGCCGCCCTTGGCATTCTGGAGTGTGACCAGTGTCGGCGTGGGACTTTCCCCGGACCACATCTCCAGTGCCGCCCGTTGCTTATCCAAGCCGATGGTTTGCTTTCCGTCGGGCGTAAACCCAAGGCCAGCTTCCCAGCGCAAATTGAGGGTCAGTCTGCGGGGAGCAATGTTCCAGATTTGCGGCCGCCAGGCGTCGTTCAGCGTCTTCCAAATCAGGATTCTGCCTCCATCTGGCGAAAAAATTGGTCGTATCTCCCTGTCATTCAACAAGTCCTGCGGACGTTGCGGTTCATCGGCCGCCCAGAGCATCACCTGTTGGTCCTTGCCGCCCGTTGCCAGCAGCTTGCCGTCCTTGGAGAAAGTCGCGCACCAGACTTCATTGCCGTGGCCGCGCAAGATATTGCCGGGCTGCAAGGTCGCTCCATCCCAGAAACGAACGGTCTGGTCCGAGCCCGTGGTCACGATGTTCGCGCCATCCGGAGAAAAGACCGCCGACCACACGCTTCGCGAATGTCCCCGCAACTTTTCCGGCGGCGCGTTCGCAGCCAGGTTCCAAACCAACGCTTCGTCGGACCAACCCGCTGTCACGAGGCGCAGTCCGTCCGGCGAAAAGGCAACCGACCAGACTGATGAGGTCGTTTCCAAAGTGCGCAGCACCTTGCCGGAAGCCGCATCCCAAATTTCCACATTCTGAGATGGCTGCGCCACCGCGAGAGTTGTGCCATCGGGAGCAAGCGCCAATGTCCGTCCGGTGCGGTCAAATTCACGAACTTTTTTGCCGGTGCGATAATCCCACATCGCCACTTTGCCCGTACGTTCCCAATAAAAGGGGCTTGAACCGGACGTGACGATCAGCGAACCGGTTTTCGACAGCGCGGCGAGCTGACCGGGCAACGTCCGCACCAGTTCCCACCTGGCCGCATCCCAGATTTCGACCTGTATGAAGTTTCCTGCCGCCATCAACAGTGCGCCATCCGGCGAAAAGGCCACCGACCAGATGGCCCCTCCTTTGCCCGGCAACGTGGTGATCAGTTCATGGCGATTGACATCCCAGATTTTTATCATGCCATCCTGAGCGCCGGTCGCCAGCTTGCCGCCATCGGGCGAAAATGCGGCGCACGTCACAATCCACGAATGACCGGGCAGCGTGGCGAGCTGGTTTCCGCGCGAGAGATTGGAGAGATAACGCCACTCAAATCCGCGCAAATCTTCTTCGCCGAATTTTGGCTGCTGCGCGGCCAGCGTCCGGCGCGCCAGTCCGTAATCGCCATGTTCCAGCGCGTGCGCTGCCAGGTTGATGTCCGCCGCGTAAAGTTCGAGCCGGATTTTTTTGGCGTAAGCCTTCGAAATTTGCAATTGGCGGGATTCTCCCAGCGCATGGGCTTCTGCCCGCCGCCATTCTTCAATAATGCCGGCGAGCCCGAGAATGACGGCCATGGCCAGTGCCGCCGAGAGTGCTGTCTGAATGGGGCGACGCCGGCACCACAGGCGAAATTTCTCCAGCTTGGAAACGGGGCGCGCGCGGACCGGTTCGTCGGCGAGAAACCGTTGCAAATCATCGGCCAGCTCGCGGGCAGAAGCATAGCGTTTGGCCGGTTCCGGGTGCAGACATTTGAGGCAGACCGTTTCGAGATTCACCGGCACTCCGGGGTTCAAACGCCGTGGAGCCACCGGCTCCGAATTTCGCATTTCCAAAAGAATGTCCTGCGGCGTATCGCCTTGGAAAGGCGGCCGACCGGTCACCAGATAATAAAGCACCGCTCCCAGGGAATAAACATCACCGCGCGCATCGGTTTCGGCGGACTTGCCCGACGCAAGTTCTGGCGCCATGTAACCGGGCGAGCCGAGCGCCTGGCCGGTGAGGGTAAGGCTGGCGTCCGCCTTGATCAATTTGGCGAGGCCAAAGTCGGTCACATGCGGCTGGTCCAGCAGATCGAGCAGCAAGTTGGAAGGCTTGATATCGCGGTGGATGATGCCCTGCCCGTGGGCGTAATGAATCGCTTCCGCGATGGTTTTCACATAAAGGGCCGCCCGGCGGGATGGCAGCGGTTTTTCCCGCGCCACCTCCGCAAAATTTTGGCCCTCGATATGTTCCATCGAGAGAAACCGGTGCCCGTCGCGTTCACCCATCTCGTAAATCGTCACGATATTGGGATGATGCAACTGCGCCACCGCCTCGGCCTCGACCTGAAAGCGTTGCACAAATTCCGGGTTGGAAAATGGTCCTCCCAAAATCATTTTCAAAGCGACCAGACGATTCAGGCTGGTCTGCCGAGCTTTATAGACCACGCCCATGCCGCCCCGCGCGATCTCACCCAACAACTCATAATCGCCAAAAAGTCGACCGCCCGCCGCCGGTGACCTGCCGCGGGAAAAATCGCCATCGCTCGATTCAAACGCCCACTGCGCCAGGCAGCGGCCACAAAGGCCTTCCAGGGCATCGTCCCGGAGTGCCTGGCCGCATTTTTGGCAGATTCGCCCGGTGGTCATGATTTCAAATCAAGGTTCTAATCCATTAAGAAGAAAACCGGTCGAACAATGACAGAATATGATTCGTCCGGATCATTGTGATGCGTTTCCTATTGACGCGACATATCCCCATGAACCATTGAAAAAAAGCAACCCCTCTCCCCCAAGGGGGCGAGGGAGAGGAAAGCAGGCTCGCGGGGACGCTCGCCGCACCTGCGCGGGAATAATTCACCAACCGGGCGGCAATTATGAACAAGATTGCAGTCATTGGGGCATTCACAGACTGAGGGCGGCGAGCAGATGCCGCATTTCTTCCTCCACTTCGAAAGGATTGCTGACGGTGTGGGCCACCTCCGCGCGCACCAATTCTCGATAGCGTTGCCGCAACCGGTAAACCATCACCGCGACAGCCTGAGCGGAGGCGCCCAGTTTCGCAGCGACCGCTGCGTAATCGCCTTCGCCCGGGTCCGCTGTCAAAAAGGCTTTCAAGCCCTCGAATTGCCCGGCGCGGCCTTCATCGGTCAGCTCCTGGCGCAACTGAATCAGCGCCTGCTCCAGCACTGCGGTCGCCCAGCGCGCATCGAAGAGCTTGTCCGGTGAAAGGTCGCTGGCTGGTTCCAGATGCCGCAATTGTTCGGCCTGCAATTCCTCCAAGGAGAAGATTTTTTGCCCGCCGCCCCGCTTGGCGGCCCGTTCGCGGTCCCGTTGGTTGGAAAGAAAATTGGTCAGCGCCGCCAGGAGAAAAGTGCGGAACTTGCCCTTGCGCGGGTCCAACACCTCGAATTCGTTGTGCTGCAGGAGCCGCAGGAAAAATTCCTGCGTCAAATCCTCCGCCTCCTCGGCGGCATGGCCCTTGCGCCGGATGAAGGCGTACAGCGGCGGCCAGTATGTGCGGCACAATTTTTCCAGGGCTGCGGCGCTTTGAGGGGATTGCGTTTTTCCAGCCAGCGTGACGACGCTCCAATGCGTCGTGTCAAACCGGCGGGCCGGTGGCATGCCAAAAAAATTCTGGGAACTCATGACAACAATCGCCTGGATCCACCTGCGGTCAGGTTGTTGATGCTTCCGATTGCGTCAATTTAATCCGCTCTTGAGCCCTTGTTCCAGCCAAAACGCGGATCTGGCCATGAACGGGACGGGCGCAACTCAGCGCGAGCAATGGGCAGCGGCTCGGAGGTCGTTTCCCGGTGCGTGGATTGCTGGTTTTTTAAATATTAAACGGGAAACGCCGCGGAGGGCACGCGGCCGGCAGCGATTACCCGTTTAATGATTCAAAAACCATAAGTCCGCGCACCCATTTGGCAACGGAGATGCGTGACCGGTGAGCTTGGATTTACGGCGTGGCTCCCAAAATTTCCGGCTTGAAGAGGTGGCTTTCCGAGGGCACCGGCGCCGCGCAGGTAACGACCATTCCCTTGCCGGCCTCGGGCACCATGGCCAGGGATGCCCCGATCATGCTGGCCCGCGAATTCATGATGCGCCACGCGACGCCATGACCGGCATCCCGGGTGCGGGCAAAGGGCAGGCCATTGTCACTCACCACGAGCAGCACTTTGGCCGGATCGGAAATTAGATTGAGAGAAACCGCCGTCGCGTTGCCATGCTTGATGGCGTTGCCGGCGGCTTCCTGGGCGATTTTGTACAACTGCACGGTGGTGAGCTGCGGCAGTTTGGGCAATGACCCTTTGGCGGTGAACTGGCAGGAAATCTGGAACATTTTCCTCACCTTGGAAGCCAGGCTCTTCAACTCGCGCGCCAGATTGTCTCCCCGCAGCTCGAGCGAGCTGAAATCATGGGCCAGATCATCGGTATGATTGATGACTTCGTTGATGAGCGTCTGGATTTTCCGCGTTTCAATGACGCGGGGAAGGTGTTTGTGCGCCACTTTTCGCTCGAGCGCCTTGAGCATGAAGGCGATTCCCATCAGTTTCTGGCTCAGTTCGGCGTGCGAATCCAGCCCGCGCCGGTGGCGCTCGCGGTCGGCAATTTCCAGCAACTCGCCCTCCAGTTGCGTGCGGGCGCGGATCTGGCTTTGCAATTCTGCGTTGGCCACCGCCAGGCCCGCCGTGCGCTCATGCACCCGGCGTTCAAAGTCCTTGCGCGATTCCCAAATCGTCTGGTTGCTCTCCTTCAATTGTTCGTCAATGACATTCAACTCCCCGACCAGTTGTTCAAGCTGCCGCGCGTTGGCCGCCAATTGCTCCTCCGCCGCTTTCCGACCAGTTACGTCCTCGGCGATTCCCGCGATGCGATAGACCGCTCCTTGTGCGTTGAGCACCGGAAAAGTCCGGTAACGGACAGAGCGTATCTTCGAGTCCTGTCCGATTACGCGAAACTCCTGATTGAACTCGCCGCGCTCCATGGCCGGGAGGTTCTTCCGCACATCGGCCTGGTCCTCGGGATGCACCGCTTCGACCCAAGACCTGCCGTCCTGATAAAGGCTCTCCCGCGAACGTCCCCAAATTCGTTCGTAAGCCGGACTGGCATACAGCAGCCGGTTGCAATTGCCATCCCCGGCGCGGTCGAACATGAAAAATGCCGAGTCAATGTTTTCGGCCAGTTGCCGGAACCGCTCCTCGCTCTCGCACAAGGCGCACTCCGCCTGGCGCCGTTCCCGTCGCATGGCGGCCTCGCGCAATTCCCGTGTCACGGCCGGCACCAGCCGCGCCAGATGATCTTTCATGATGCAATCGTGCGCCCCGGCTTTCATCAGCCGGACGGCCATGTCCTCGCCAATGTTTCCGGAAAGTACGATGAACGGCACGTCCAGGCGCTTTTGCTTGAACAACTCCAGTGCCGCCATCCCGCCAAAGCCGGGAATGACGTAGTCCGAGATCACCAAATCCCAGCCGCCGGTGTCCAACGCAGCGCTGACTGCCCGCGCGGTGTCCACCCGCTGAGATTCAGTTTTGTAACCCCCTTGTTGAAGTTCCCGCAGCAACAACCCGTAGTCATCCGCGGAATCTTCAATCACCAATACCCTTAGAAGCTGGCTCATATTCCAATGGAAATTCCCTGATCCAAGATGTGGCCATGGTGGCTTAATGCCAAAAATTGTGAATGGGGTAACAACCTGCCGTTGCGGCTGCTAACACCCTAGGCCTGTTATCCTAAAAAAACTACCTTGGAGCAGGTTGCCAGGCTCAAACAAGGTTGACACAACTGCTACATCATTGCATCGTTCCGGCTCAATCAACCGGCAGAAAACCAGTTCCAGCGAGACAGGCTGGCATAATAAAGCAAGGGGGAACCCTATGAAGACCATCAAAATACTATTTGTTATTTTATTCGCAGCCATTTCCCATGGCGTCGTTGCGCAGGTTTACGAAACCAACATCACGGTCCAGACATTTGCGGGCTCCGGTTTTTACGGGTATCTCGACGGTGTCGGCACCCAAACCATGTTCCATGATCCCGCCTCAATTGTTGCCGATTCGCAGGGAAACCTTTTCGTGGGGGATGGCGTCAACCTGCGGATCAGGCAAATCGCGCCGGATGCAACCCTTTCACCTTTTGTCGGCGGCGGAACTCAATTGCCGGCCATCGGCACCAACGCCGCCCTAGTTATTGGCAATATGGCCATTGACCGGCATGACACCATCTGGATGATTCAACCCTCTGGTTATTATTATTATGGTCCTGAATCCGCGCTTTATGAAATTACCAAATCCGCCATCACCACTCGCGAGGATTTGTTGATTTCCCCCGCCGGGATATGTGTAGATCCTTCGGGCAATGTTTATCTGTCCGATCCCAACGCGCAAAAAATCTACCGTTATGCCACCAACGGTTTGATCGAAGTTTTCGTTGGTTCCGGCAATCCAAGTTATGCGGATGGCAATGGCATTTTCACGGCTTTCAACGGGCCCCAATGCCTGGCCGCGGATTCCGCCGGGAACATCTATGTGTTCGATGCCAACAACCATATGATTCGCAAAATCAATCAGAACCGGGACGTCACGACCTTGGCCGGTTATAACAGCGTATATTATTACTATAGGGCTATGCACTTGATTCCCCTAACCTCTACTGGTAGTGGTTGGCGGTGGCCGACTATCCTCAAAACGTGCTGGAATTCAATGATCAGTTTCGCGACGAGGCGGCCTGCCGCAGCTACTTGGA
>JAQGPB010000596.1 GCA_028293265.1 Pedosphaera sp.
TCCAAGTAGCTGCGGCAGGCCGCCTCGTCGCGAAACTGATCATTGAATTCCAGCACGTTTTGAGGATAGTCGGCCACCGCCAACCACTACCAGTAGAGGTTAGGGGAATCAAGTGCATAGCCCTAAATTATTTTTCTCAAATGGCCAAAGCGCAGGAGTTCCTGGGGCCAGGGGCGCAGCTCGGCAGTACCACCAACCCGTTGGCGATGCGCCCAGAGGGATGGGAGCGCGGCGTGGTGGTACCGCCAAGATGCGCCCAGTTGGCCGTTTGATCTTGTAGCAAGCTTGCGTCACATCCCATTCAGCGGGTATGATGTGCCAATTAGCATGAACATCTCCCGCATCCGGGTCATGACGGGACGCCAGCCTTTGATCGGCTCTGTCCGTCAGCCATTGCTTTGCAAAGTGGAGCAATTCTTGCCATTTCTGGCGGCGCTTTTTTTCGGTTGTTTCCCGCTGGTTGCCGCAGACGCGCCGCTGGAGGAATTGCATACGGCCGAGCAGGTCCGGCGGTTGACGGCCGAGCAAGCCGCCCAACATTACCCGGTTCGTTTGCGCGGGGTGGTGATGGCTTACGATCAATCACTCTATTACCGCTTCATTCAGGACGAAACCGCCGGCATTTATCTGGGCGACCCGGGCAACATGGAGCCGCTCATTCCCGGTCAACTGGTGGAAATCGAGGGCACCACCAATCCCGGCGAATATGCCCCGATCATCATGCCGCAAAAAGTCAAGGTCTTGGGACCGGGAACCTGGCCGCAGGCCAAACCCAAATCTTTCGAGCAACTGGCCAGCGGCGAGGAAGACAGCCAATTCGTCGAGATTCATGGCATCGTCCGCGCCACTTCGGTTGACGCAACCCAGCACTTGATGATTGACATCGCCACGGGCGGCGGGCGGTTGACCGCCTACTCGCAGAACTTGCCCGACGAAACGTTGAAGGATCTGGTGGACAGCTCCATCCGCGTCCGCGGTGTCTGTGTGACGCTGTTCAACCAGCAACGGCAATTGTTTCAATTGCGCCTGATGGTTCCGCGGGCGGAAGACTTGGTGGTGGAAAAATCCGCGCCCAAGGACCCGTTTTTGGGGCGGACCCAAAGCATTGCGACGCTGCTTCAGTTCACGCCGGAGGTCGCCTACGGTCATCGCGTCAAAGTGGCCGGCACGGTGGTTTACCGCCAAGCCCTCAACGCGTTATACATCGAGGATGAAAAACAGGGCTTGTACATCGAGACGAAACACGATGAACCGCTGCTTGTGGGCGATCGCGTCGAAGTCCTGGGATTTCCCGCCAAGGGAGAATACACGCCGATGCTTGAAGATGCCGTTTACCGCAAAGTTGCCTCCGGGCCGCTCCCGGTGCCACCACCGATCAACGCCGATGAAGCATTGAAAGGCATTTATGATTGCCGTCTCGTACGCATCAACGCCACGCTCCTCGACCGGGGGCGGCAGAGCCACGAACAGTTCATGATGCTCCAATCCACGGATGGTTACATTTTTCGAGCCTCGCTGGAAGGAAAGGAGGGCGGGACCGGATTCGCCTATCTGCGAAGCGGGACCCAGTTGGCGGTCACCGGCGTTTGCCTGATTGAAACGGGAAGCGAGTGGCACAATGGACCAGATTGGCGCGCGAAATCCTTCCGCATCCTGCTTCGCTCGCCGGGGGATGTCTTCGTCCTCAAATATCCGCCGTGGTGGACCCTGCAAAAGATGTTGTGGATGGTTGGGGTGCTGCTCTTGATCGTGCTGGTCGCCTTGATCTGGGTGGTGGTCTTGCGCAGCCGCGTCCGGGCGCAGACGGAAATCATCAGCCAGAAGCTGCAACTGGAAGCCACGTTGAAGGAGCGTTATGTGAACCTGTTTGAAAACGCGAACGACATTGTCTATGCCCATGATCTGGCCGGCAAAATCACCTCCATCAACCAGGCGGGAGAACGGCTCTTGCAGCGGCCGCGCGAGGAAATCCTGAACCAAAACATCATTGAGCTGGTGGTCAAGGAGGAGCAGGGCGCCGCCCGGCAATGGCTCAATCAAGTTTTGAAAGGGGAGGACCCGCCCGCTGCCGAATGGGATTTTACCGCCGCCGCCGGTCAGCGGGTAAAGCTCGAAATCAGCACCCGGCTCATCAAGCAGCGGGGTCAGGGAGTAGAAGTCGAGGGCATTGCCCGCGACATCACCGAGCGCAAGCGGTTGGAGCGGGAAATCCTTGAAATCAGCAACCGCGAGCAGCGCCGCATCGGCCATGACCTGCACGACGGCGTCTGCCAGATTCTCGCCGGGATCGCGTTCATGTCAGAATCTCTGGCCGATGTGCTGGAGGAGAAAAATGTCAGGGAATCTTCACAAGCGGAGAGAATCAGCGTTTTGATCAAGACGGCCATCAACCAGACCCGCAGCGTGGCGCGCGGCTTGTTCCCGGTGCGCCTGGAAGAGAACGGCCTGGCTTCGGCCTTGGAGGAATTGGCGGCCAACGCGAGTGAATTTTTCAGGATCACCTGCCAGTTCGTTTCGCGCCAGCCGCCCCACGGCGTGGACAACGAGGTGGCCCTGCACTTGTATTATATAACGCTGGAAGCTGTTGCCAACGCGTCCAAACATGGCAAGGCCAAAAAAATCATAATCAATTTGGAGCCGGCCAAGGACCGTTACCGGCTGGAGGTGCAGGATGACGGAGTCGGTTTTGCCGTGGGTGGTTCGCCGCACGCGGGCATGGGCATCCGCATCATGCAATACCGTGCGCGCGTCATTGGCGCGACTTTGAGCTTGGAGAGTCATCCCGGTTCTGGCACTCATGTTGTCTGTCTGTTCCCGCCGGTATTGCAGGATCTGGCGAAAACTAATGAAAGCAACGGCCACCACGGCAACGGGCAACACGCAAGCTGATCTGACATTATGGCCCAACCGCAGCAACGCAAGAACCGCATCCTGATTGTGGATGATCATCCTCTCTTTCGCGAGGGGCTCCAGCAGATGATTGACCGGACGCCGGACCTCGTTGTCTGCGGCGAAGCCGGAGATGCCGATGAAGCGCTTCAAGCCATTGTTGACCTCAAGCCCGATCTGGCCCTGGTTGACATTTCTTTGGGAGTTGGCAGCGGCATTGACCTGGTCAAGACCATCAAGACCAAATATGACGACTTGCCGGTGCTGGTGATTTCAATGCACGACGAGTCGCTTTACGCCGAACGCGCCCTGCGGGCCGGTGCCATGGGTTACGTCATGAAACACGAGCGCGGCAAGAAGGTGCGGGAGGCCATCTCGCGGGTTTTGGGCGGCGACGTTTACCTGAGCGAACGCATGTCCATCTCGATGCTGTCAAAACTGACCTGGGGCAAAAGCGAAAAACCTGTTTCGCCGATTGAAATGTTGAGCGACCGTGAGCTGGAGGTTTTTCGCATGCTGGGGCAGGGCAAGGGCGCCAGGCAGATCGCGGAGGAATTAAAGCTCACCATCGCCACCATCAATACCTTCCGCGGACGCATCAAGGAAAAGCTGCAGCTCAAAACCTCCACCGAACTGCTGCTCTATGCCATCCAATGGTTTCGCGAAAACGGCGGCAAATGACCGCCATCACGGCGATACCAGCCGGTAAAACACGCCGCGATTGGTTGCGGGCAGCGGCACGTCATAAGGACTGGCCGTCCCAGCCAGGTCAATCCAATTGGTCGTGAGCATGCCGGTCTGGTTGGTCTGCAACTGCAAATGGCAGACGATCTGGCTTGGCCATGACAGCACCAGGTTTGAGCCGACGCGCCCCAAAGAAATCTGCATCGGCGCGGTCTGATCGTACACACGTATGTAATCCACCTGCATCTCCCCGGGAAACACAGTGCTGGTGTTCGGGTTGCCGCCAAAATTGCCGCCAATGGCTAGGTTGAGAATCAGATAAAACGGCTGGTCAAACGGCGCCGGATAAGGATTGCGGATGCTGGTATTGGTCGGGTTGCTCGAACTCCACCAACTCGTCTGGGTCTCATAAAGCTGTCCATCCACATACCAACCGATCGAGTTCGTGGTCCAATCGAGCCGGTAGTTATGGAAATTGGTGACCGAATCCCCATTGGGAAAAGCGTAGGGATTTCCGAAAGACTGGGTGTTGTTCGGGTATCCGCCGCCAAAGTGAATCGTCCCCAAAACATTGGCCGGGTCACTCCCCTTGTTTTCCATGACATCAATCTCGCCGGACGCGGCCCAGCCGCCATAGACCGAACTCTGGGGCATCATCCAGATGGCCGGCCAGTAACCCTGGCCGGAAGGCAGCTTGGCCCGGAATTCAAAGCGCCCATATTTCTTGGTGAAAAGATCCTGCGTCTTCATCCGCGTGGAAGTGTAACTGAAGCCGCTGTAGGATTCTTTCAGGGCCTTGATATGGAGCGCCCCGCTGGCGGTGAAAACATTCTGTGTGCGGCTCGTGTAATACTCGAGTTCATTATTGCCCCATCCGCCCGAGCCGTTGCCGGTCTCGAATTTCCAATGTGTCAGGTCCACCGTGGGACCGTTGAATTCGTCATTCCAAACGATGTTCCACGCCGTTGCGGCAGGCGTGTTCGTCAGCGTCTGAACCAGATTTTGATCATCAAAATAAACCGAACCACCGGAGTAATTCGCATCTCCCTGAAACATGAGCTGATAACGCACGAAAGCAGTGCCCGCGGGCGCCACCAAACTCGTCACCGTATTGGTCAGCACAAAAAGATTGGGGTCATATTGATTCGTCACCGGCAGATGCACCCATGTGTCCAACGGAAAAGTCCCGGTCGCGATGGAATTGGTGGTGATGAGCGCCGAGCGGTACAAACCCAGTATGGCAGTGCTGGCATCGCGAAAGCTCACCTCAATCCACGCCACATTCCCCCCGGCCAGTTTGTCCATGGAGGCGCTTCGCATCCAGCCGTCGGCGGTGTAGGCGTTGCCGACGTTGGCGGTGATGTCCTGGTAAGCGCCATTATAATTAACACTGCCGGTGAAAGCCTGGTAAACTTTGAAATAATTGCTCCCGCTCCGGGCGATGTTGGTATTGAACTCGGTATAAGTGTCAGGGTTCTGCCCGTAAGTCGTCCAGCCCACCACCAAGTTGGTTTGGACACCACCAGGCGTCGCTTCAAAACCTGGATCATTCAAAATATTCGCCGCAAGCACGCCTTGGTTTGGGAAAATCGCCGCCAGAAGAATGCCTCCAATTACAACCAAGGAACTGAAAGAATGCCTTGCCCAGTCAGGTGAGTGCATCCGATGAGCAGATTTCATTCTGTAATAACTTTGTTGATGGTAGAGCGATTTGTAACATTCTATGCTACACGCCAGTCACAGTCAAACCTTCATTCATGGAGCAGGTGAAGGAAGTCGAACTCTGGTAAAAAAGTTCTCCCCAGCCAGCGGGCAGTGCTGGAGATTACTTTTAGTAAGCCTCGGTGCGATGCTTGGCCACAGCCTCAAGGCGGCTGCGCACATGCATTTTTTGGCAGATATTTTTGACATAAGTGCGCACGGTTTCGGTGCCGATGTTCAGTTTGGCGCCGATTTCCTTGTAAATAAATCCCATTGCGAGCAGGTCAAGGACTTCATGCTCCCGGGGTGATAAATTTTCCGCTTCCTGAACCGAAGGTCCCAGCAGGTGAAAATGCTGCACCACCTTGCGGGCAATGTGACTCGACATCGGCGCGCCGCCCTTATAGGCATCCCGGATGGCCGCTATCAACTGCTCCGGCGGACTCGATTTGACCAGGTACCCATTTGCGCCCGCTTTGAGTGCGCGAAAAATGCGCTCACTGTCCTCATAGACGGTGACCATGATGATTTGCATGTCGGGAACAACTTTTTTGATTTCGGTCACGCATTGAATTCCGGACATGCCCGGCAGTTTGATGTCCATCAGCACGACGTCCGGCCTTTTTTCCAGAATTTTGGGCAGCGCTTCCTCCCCAGAAATAAACGCGCCCAAGCACTTCAAGTCCGGGGCGGATTCGAGAATCTGGACGAGCTGCTCCCGCAACCCCCGATCATCTTCCACGATTACCACTGTTTTTTTCATAATTGTAAAAGCAACCGATCATTCCAATTTGTGCGTCGGTGGCGGATGATTGGTAATGCGCATATTGTCACTTGTCAGGCGGTTTAACCAGCAATTCAATCTGTACGGTTGTGCCTTTGCCCGGCTGGCTTTCGATGACACATTTTCCACCAATGTCTGCCAGACGACGCTTCATGTTGGTCAGTCCATTCCCGGCCGGATGGCTGTTCACGATAAAGCCGCGTCCGTCATCACGGACTGAAATGGCCAGCAAGTCCCCGGTCAAGGCCATGCTGATGATCACTTCCGAGGCATCCGCGTGTTTGATCACATTATGCACCGCTTCCTTCACGGCCATGCTGATATTGTGGCGCGTCTGGCTGGAGACCTGGATTTCACGGGGCAAATCCAACAAATGAAAACGACAGCGAAATTGCGAGCGCTCGCACAATTGGTTGACCATCTGGCATAGATAGTTTCCAAGCGCGTCGAGATTGTCGTTTTCCGGATTCACCGCCCAGACAGTTTCATAAAGCGCGGACACCAGTTCGCGCGACATCCGGGAAATCCGGTTGAATTCCTCACGCGCCTTTTCGGGAAAGGCGGGGTTGTCCACCGACATCGCGCTCTGCAGCGAAATCTGGGTCACTCTCGCTCCCAGATCATCATGAATATCGTGGGCGATGCGCAATCGTTCGCGCTCCAATGCCTGTTGGCTTTTTAGCTGCAGCATTTCGCGCCGTATCCTGGCCCAGGCCAGATAGCGCCACGTTCCGAACACAGCGGAGGTGATTCCCGCCAAAACCGCGCCCTCAAACCACCGCATTCTCCAAAATGGAGGCGGCACCAGGACGCTCAGTGAGGCCTCGGCCCCGGTCGGATTCCCGAACATGTCCACTTCTTCCACCCGGAATTTGTAATTTCCGGGCATCAAATTGTCGTAACCGGCGATTTGCAGGTTCTCCACTCCCATGCTGAACATCTCGTTCCATTCGACCGCGAGGTCATCGCCGGGCGTCACGACGGGCGCAGATTCCAGCGTGCTGCGCCATTCCGCGTGGCTGAAAGGGTCATCGTCAAAAATGGCGAAAGCTTTTGTCCCCTGATCCTTGCCAATCGTGACAACCTTGGCCATGCTCGCGTGGTTGCCATCTCGCATCCAACCATGTGGAACCTCGTTTGTATCCTCCAAGTAGGGTTGCTGGTCAAAGGGAGACCGCATCAAAATCACTGCGGGCATTGCGCCCGCGGACTTCGTCACCATCAGGTTGGCCATCAGATAAACTCCCTCGGTTGCCGGCGGCCCGGCTGAGGAAAGCACCAGCATCAGGCGCGAGGCATGCGGGGGTACTTTCAGGATCTCCCGGCGGTGCGTGAGCGGGGAATCCTGAAATGAGCCGTTCCAGCCCGCACTTTCGCCGTAAATTTTAAACGTGTCCTGGCCTGCCTGGTCGCCTTGTTCGTTGAAATAGCGGACCCCCAGATACATTTCGCCGTCGCCCTGATGCCAGGCGGCATCAAATCCTTCCAACTTATAGCGCAGCCGGATGGGCAGCCGTCCGGAGTTGGTATTGGATTCGAAGCGGAAAATGATGCTCCCGGGAAAAGACCCCAGGCTTACTTCGCCGTCTTGACGGATCGGCATGATCTGGCCGGATACTTCGACGGAGCGAATTTTCAGCAGGTTGGTGACCGCGTCGGCAAAGGCAGGTTGCGCCAGCAGGTTGCCGATGGCCAAAGCCGCAAAAAATCCGGAGGCCAAACCTGATGCTCGCACACGCGTTATCATGCAGTTTCCACGGCGCAGCTCGCGCTCATTGGTGGAAAATTGACTGTGTCACTTTGTTTTGTTCTTCGGCCGGAAGTTCGCCGCGGATCAATTTTGCGCCCGTGCCGGTCAGCTTGAGGTAATAATCGCCGGGCAGCCCTTCAAACGTCACAAACTTTGACGCCGTGCCGTTCGGCACTTCGTTGACGCATTTAAAAATGGCCGTTCCTTCATCCACCTCATCAAACATCGCCACATAAACCATTGAGGCGCCAGCCCGCCGGGCTTCGCAGAACTGCGACCACAGGAATCCACCGTGCAGCCGGGGGATTTGATCCGGGGACCCGCCGTACATGTTATGCCAGCTAAAGCCCGGAAACACCACCGGCAAATAATCCAGATGATGTTCGCGGCACCACTCTAGATCGGGCTGAAGCTGGTTCTCTCCATAATTTTTAACGCCCTCGGGATTGACATAACGCCCCACCGTCCACGGACTGACAATGTCCGCCATCGCAATGATTTCAAGCAGCTTCGGATCATCCACCGTGTCGCGTTTAAGAGTGCGCCAATAACCGGGCACGCCGAGCATTACCGAGCAACCGCCCGCTTCGGGATCGTTTTTCAAAAATTCAACCAGTTGCCGGCACTCGTCCAGCGTGTATTCGCGATGATCGTTGAAACCAACGCCCCAGACGGTGACGACCGGCTTGCCGCGATGATGCAGGTAGGCCGGATCGTCGGCGATTTTCATTTTGCTTCGCAGCGCGCGCCAGTCGTTGATCACTTCGTTGATATGACCGGCGGGCAATCCGCTCAGATCATACATGACGGCATAAGCGCGGCCATGCAGGTTCGCGCCTTCGCGGCAGTTGGCCAGCACCTGATTGCAACGCTCCAGTCCCTGCGGGTTGGACAAATCATTGACGAAGCGCTGCACGAATGCCCCATCAATCCCATAATCCTGCATCCAGCCAAAATGCCTCACGACCGTCGGCTTGCGATAAGAACTGAAAACCTCGGCGGGGCGGCCGTTGGGCAACTTGAAGCCGGTCTGGAATTTTTCATCCGGGGCGAGTTCCGAAACATCCGGCCACAGATCAACCTTCGCATTGCCATCTTCCAACGGCCCGCGATGTTTGGTCCAATGGCGCCAACTGTTCGCCGCGTTGCCGTCGCCGGGAGCGCCAAACCATCCTTGATAGCCGCACATGACCTTGCCAACGAGTGTCTTCGTATCAACTCCTTTCACGACAGAGCCCTTGTATGGGCCGATGGCCGTGTAGGCATCAACGGTAACTGCTGCGGCCGGACCAGGCGTTTGAGCGGGCAGATACATGATGCAGGCCAGCATCAACGCGGCACATCCGCAAAGCTCAATCATTCTCCGCATGGATTTTGGGTGCCGACGATCAGTCTTGGCGGAATCATTTCAAATTTGCCTATTGTAAGCAAATATTTCTAACACAGGCATTTCCTCCATATATCCCCGAAAGCGGGGATGGCCAAGTTTGGTTTTAATCCGTTGATCCGGCCAATGCGATTGCCTCCGGCAAAAACTATCACCCCTATGGCGGCCCCAAATCTCGCTCCCTTGACTCAATGCACTACACTTGCCCGCTCCGGGTAAACCAACGACACCGGTGCGGCACAGTTTCCTGAACCTGCGCCGCTTCCGATGACCGCATCGCGCACGGCCAGGAGCAGTTTCTCCATCGTGAAAGGTTTTGGCATGAACACCACGCCCACGTCGCCGAGTTGCTCGTGAATTTTGTCCCCCGCCATCAGGCCGCTGATCGCGATGACCGGCAGGTTGGGTTGCAATTTCCTCATCGCGCGAATCGCCGTCGGCCCGTCCATCACCGGCATCATCATGTCAATGATGAGCACCTTTATCTTGTCCTGGTATTGCGGAAAAAGCGCCAGCGCATCGGCCCCGTGAAAGGCGGTCACCACCTTGTAGCCGAAATGCACGAGCATTTGCTGCGTCAATTCCACGACGGCGCTTTCATCATCCACGAGCATCACCGTTTCGCCTTCGCCGCGCAAAGCCTCGGGCGGCACGGGAGTTGCCGCCAGGGGCACGCCCGCATCAGCGGCCGGCAGATAGACGTTGAAGCTCGTCCCTTTGCCCACGGTGCTTTGCAAATCCAAAAATCCCCCGTGGCTCTTGATGATGCTGATCACCGTGGACAAGCCCAGGCCCGTTCCTTTGCCAATTTCTTTCGTCGTGAAAAACGGCTCGAAAATCTTGTCAATGATTTCCGGCGGAATACCCGTGCCGGTGTCGGTCGCCGAGAGCAGCACGTAACGGATCGGTTTTGCCCCCGCGAATTTCCGCGTCTCATCTTCCGTCATTGCGACATTGCGAGCCTCCACAATGATCTTTCCGCCGTCGGGCATCGCATCGCGCGCGTTGACGCAAAGATTGAGGATGATCTGATGAATCTGGGTCGCGTCGCCGAGGATCGGCCAGAGTCCTTCGCCGATGGCCGTCTTGAAATCAATGGATTTTGGAAAGGTCTCCTTGACGATTTTTTGCATTTCACGGACGAGATGGCTGATCTGTAACACCTGGCGCTCGCCCTCGTGCCCGCGCGCGAAAGTCAGCACCTGCTTGACCATGTCTGAGCCGCGCCGGGCGCTGGAAGACATCGTGGTCAGCATCTTGTTGGTGAATTCATCGTTGGCCTTCATCCGCATCATTTCCACGCCCATCAGGATGGGAGCAAGCACGTTGTTGAGATCATGCGCGATGCCGCCCGCCAGCGTGCCGATGCTCTCCATGCGTTGTGTGCGAAGAAACTGGGCCTCAAGTTTCTTCTGCTCGGTCACGTCCGTGTTGATGACGAAGATGGATTTCGGCCGGCCCTGTTCGTCGCGCACGAGCGTCCAGCGGCTTTGGACAATCAGCGCCTTGCCCGCCTTCGTCGCCTGCTTCAACTCGCCCGTCCATTCACCCTTGGCCAGGCAAAGCTGCAGCGTTTCCAGCAATTTGTCCTGGTCCGTTTTGAAAATATCCGTCTTGAGATCAAGCGCTTGCACTTCATTGCTGGTCCACCCGTAAAGATTCTCCGCGCTCTTGTTCCAATACTGCGCCCGCCAGTTGAGATCATGCACCACGATGGCGTCCTGCGCCTTGTCCAGCAGCGCGGCTTGTTCGCTGATGCGTTCGTACGCCACACGGCGTTCCGCCTCCAATCTGCGCCTTTGGACCAACCACTCAAGCGAACGAAATACAATGGCGAAAAGCAGAGCAACCGGAATCTGGGCGATTATGATGAGCCATGGGAACCACACGTGCCTCATGCCGAAAAGCGACTGCGCAATCACCACCACCATGATCGCCGCCACAATAGCAAATATCGCCGCCACCAATGGGCGGAAGCGCATCAACCCAAAGCATAGTACAAACGCAGTGAGGACCAAAACGATCGCTTCCGTATCGCCTGATGGGCGTGTCAACCAATCGCCTCGCATAAGGTTCAAGAATTCCGTGGCATGGATTTCCACCATCGGCATTTTGACGAAGTTCAATCCCAGCGTCGAATAAGGGCTGCGCAGTTCATCGCGCAATTCATCCCAGCGGCCGGTTTTCGGACGTGCTCCGACAAACACGACCTTGTTCGTAAAGAATCCCGGCGCAATGCGGAACGCTTCCGAAAAACCAACGCCCCGAACGGCCTCATCCGGGGGACCGTAATAATTGATCCAGCGTTCGGTGTTCCTCGTGTCCGGTGCTTTGGTTATTTGCAATCCAAGCATTTCCGCGGTGGCCCAGCTTAAACTGGCAGGCACGTTGCTGCGCTCCTCTTTGTTAATCCTTTCCAGATCGAAATTGCTCAATTGATCAACCCGGCGGCGGGCAATCCTGTCTAGATCGTCGGACAGGAGAACCAAGCCAAATCCCGCTGCCGCCTTTCGGAAGGGCTCGTACGGAAACGTCAAGACCTGGTCGCTAGGCGGCAGGACAACGGCGGCCAGTCGGTTTGGCAGGGGTTTTTTGTTTTCTTCCTCCGGGCGGTTATAATCAACGCCCAATATCACGCGGCCATTGTCATGAATCGCATCGGCCAGCTTGATGTCGGATTCCAACTGATCTTCTGGTCCAGGGTCGCTGAAGACTACATCCATCACGACTGCGCGGGCGCCGTCTTTCTTGAGGCGGTTCAATAAATCCGCATACAGGCGGCGGTCAAGGTTGCGGTTCTGCGGCTGGTCGAGATCCTTGTGTGATTTTTCATCAAGATAAACAATGACCACGCCGG
Organism: Pedosphaera sp.; assembly: GCA_028293265.1. Next base: position 12,053 of record JAQGPB010000596.1, read on the forward strand.
AGGACTTGACGTCGGGACGCGCAAAAAAACCAAGGTCAAACGAGAAATTGTAACTCGACCCCGCGAGGATTTCTGAGAGTGCTCCATTGGAAAAGAGCAGATAACATCCCAGCCCGGCCACCAGCAGGAAACCAATAAATGCGCTGAGCAGGTAGCTGTCTGATTTATGTTTGAAATTGATCCCCATTTTTTTCCAGCACGGTCAACGCCGGTTTAGAAATTAAACTTCACTTCCGCAACCAGCGTGCGTTCGCGCGGCATCTCTGAGTAAAGGTTGATGGGGTTGAGCTTGTAATCGCGGTCGCCGATGTTCAGCACACCAAGCTGAAATTCCGCATGCCGGCGCGGCAGGCGATAGCCGGCAAAGGCGTTTACCAGCATGAAATCGTCTCCCGGCAGGTTCACGGCGTAACCGGTGTTCGACTGACCATACCAGACCGCTTCCACCTTGCTGAAGAAACCGCACGGATGATTGAACAGCGCGTAAAAATGCGCCTGATGCAACGTGCCGCGCACTGTCAGGTTCGCGCTCGGACTGTAAGCCGCGCTCAGCGGGCCGACCGGAATGCCGGGAACCTGGTCGGTGAGCGTCGCCACATCCACCCGGTATGTCATGCCGACCGCGAACTCATCGCTCAAAAGCTGGTTGATGATGATCGAAAGCGATTCGTCCGAGTAATCGAACCGGTCATCCAATTGAGCGGTGAGGGTCGCGAACGGTCCGCTGTGCGTCAGAAAACCCTGTCCCTGCGAACCGGACGATTTCAACAATTCCGCCTGAACGCTGATATAGGTCCGCGTTGGCAGCTCTTGGTCGTAAGCGAGATCAAAAGTCTCGAAACGCGAACCGGGCACGAGGCCCGCCACCGATTCGGGCAGGATGCTGCGAAATGCCTGGTTGAAACCGGCGATTTCCGTCGGTTCGAGACGCACGCTGGTATCATAAAACACGCCGCCCAGCGAACGCGTCCACGCGCCGCGAAAAGTGGTTTTCTCAAATGGCGTCCAGCGAAACCCGGCCTTGGGCGAGATCTGGTCCTTGCTCTGCTGCTCGCTCGTGACCGGCGCAAGTTCATCGTTCCTTGGATATTCGAGATGATCATAACTGAGGCCGGCGGTCAGCAGCAACGGCTTGGCAACTTGGTAGGAGTAATATCCGTAGGCATTGGCGCGGTTGAGGCTGGGCGAAACAGTTTGGTTGATTCCCAGCGGCGTGAAAGCGGGCGGCACAAGTTGCAGCGGATCGGTCAGTGACGAGTTGTTGTTGAGGTCGCCCGTCTGATACCGGCCTCCAAGGATCAGCGTCTGCGAATCCGTTTGAAATATTTGCTGCAGTTCAGCGGTGTAAGCCACAAGTTCGCTGGTGATCGAAAAGGGCAGGGGAGGCGTCACGATGCCGGTCACCGTCCCGCCCGGAGTGGTCGTCACGAGATGGGTCAGCGACATCGGATCGGTCAAGGTCAGTTTGTCCTCCAACCGTCCGGCGAGCACGAGCGTATGAATGCCCGGAGCCCATTCGCGATGATATCCGAGATAAAGATTGGGGTCCTGGGTTTCTGTAACGCGAAGCGTCCGGCTGGCCTGGCTTTGATCATAATACTGCCGCACATCGCCGGAATGAAATGTATCCAGTGCGGTTTCAAAGAAGACCGAGTCCTGCTGCGCGAGTTGCTGTTTGAACTTCGCGTTGAAGCTGAAATCCTGAAGATCGTTGTTGGGCCGAAAGCCGTTTTCTGTCCGATAATATTCGTCGAAAGCAAAGCTG
>JAQGPB010000606.1 GCA_028293265.1 Pedosphaera sp.
GTTCGATTCGCACCTGCGTCTCTTCCACCTGGACAACGAGCCGAATGCCCACTGGTGGAAAGCTGGCAAATCCGGCAAGGATTACGGAAATCTGTTCAACGTGGTTGCGAGGGCACTCCATGCGAAATATCCGGACATTCTGATTGGTGGTCCGGTCCTCCTTTGGCCGCCGGCGTTTCCTCCCAGCCAGCCCGGTCAGCCAAACTGGTACACGTGGCCGCAATGGACAGTGCCTTTTCTCGATGCAGCATTGGACCAATCCGATTTCTTTGATTTCCACCACTATGATTCCGTCAGCCGCGAAGACCGGAGCGAATATATCGAAAGCGCGCTGGAAGAAGTGAATCTGATTAGCAACGAAATGGCGCGGCGCGGGAAGATCAGGCCGGTTGCAATCACGGAATGTGGACTGGGTTTGACTGCGGAGGATTGGCAGGACCCGGCCAGGCACTGGCGGCGGCGCACTTACCCGTGGGCGCATTTTCTGATTTCACTGCTCGAGCGGCCGGACAAAGTCATGACGGTGCAGATGCACGACCTTTGCGCAGTTGCGGGGCAGTGGTACAAGTTTCTGGCGGATGACAGCGATGGTTTTAACATGGCGGAGACCATTGACCCGAAGAAACTGCAAAACCAGCCGCCAACCTACTGGCTCTATTGGCTGTTGCGCCACACGCGCGGAACCCGGCTCGTGGCCTCGGAGAGCAATTGCTCGGGCCTGACCATGTTAGCGACTCGCCGACAAACCCGTAGCGGTGATGAGGCGGCCGTCCTCCTGCTCAATGATCGTGATACCCCCAGGACGGTAAATGTAAACTTTCTTGGTGTCCCTGCTTCCGTCGCGGTGCGTTGGGACCGTCTCTACCTTGCTGACCCGGCCAATGAAGTCGTCCACGAAAGTGGCAAGGGGGTCCTTCCGAGAATGCCGCCACGGAGTTTGATGGTCGCATATATTTCGGTGCCTGCCGAAACGCCGCTGCACCCCGTCCAAGAGCGGTTGGAATTGTACGGGGACGCCACGTTGCAAGAGTTTCCTGAGCCCGGCTCACCCGGCGTGGATCGTCCAGACGCATCGGTGGTCATACCGGTTGTCATACCGGCAGCCGCACTGCTCGGGGCGACCAGTGTTGGTGTATATGTCGGCACCCAGGGAAATGCGGCGCAGGACAGGATCACGATGGTGCTGGACGGACAATCTTACCCATTGAAGGGCGGGACTTACTTTCAGAATGTCCCGTTGCGGAGTCTGCCAACCGCCGGCCGGCAGGTGGTGCGTTTCACCCTGAACCATCGCGAGGGCGCTCACCGGCTTCGCATCAGTTGCATAATGTTAAAAATCGAGCGGCAAATCGCTAAAAATGACTCGCCATGAACACGGTTGTAATCATGCGGATCAAATCGCAGGATTTTTGGAACTACTTTTCCAAAATTGGCCCGGGCCGAAGCCCAGCCTGGGAAATATCCGCACCCTGGCTTAGAAAAGCTATCAGCGTTGAATGCGTGCGCTGCCGCCTTTCATGATGTGGAGGAAGCCGCGGACGATGCCACTGGAAAATCCTTTGTCGAGGGAGAGGAGATCGCTATTTTGAAGTCTTGGGAGTTGACTGGAGCAACAGGAGCCAATCTCGGCAGCCTTTGGGCGCGACGAATTTGATGGTCTGGCCATGCAGGGTGGCGGGGGCGGTTACGCGTTGCCCATCATGGGGGCATATCCAAGTCGCCGTCGGAGATGGTGGCAGTTCTTTAACATTCAGTTCTACGGGGATGTTTTCGGGAACGTAGATCACTGCGAGATCGCCAGCTTCAGTGCGGGCGGCGGCAACGTAGTGAAGCGGCGAACTCGCGCCAGGCTGTTGCGCGAGCAGTTCCGGCGCGGGCCGTAGCCGGGAGAAATCAATTGAAGTGAAGGCGTCCGCGAGTGTTCCCATCTGTTTGGCGCCGGGCAGGAGCAGCGCCAATTGCCAGGCGCGGAGATTTTTGGAGCCGGGTGCGGCACTTCGATTCTCAACGGTCATGTCCCAATTCCATACGCCATAGCCGCCGTAATTGATGCCCGCAGCGGAGGTGTTGAGCACGCTCCAATAGGCTGCACGACGGACGGAGTGCGGGTCGGTCGGGGTGCTCCCGACCGGTTGATTCTCGCAAGGCGGCGCGAGATTGATGAATGGCCGCGCGGGTTCCCTGTTCCAATCTTTCGTCACGGGACCGGCGTTCATCCATTGCGCCGCATCGTCGGTGACTTCTTGTCCGCTTTGATAACCTAGCGCGTCAACCCACGGCTCCGCGCGAAATCCTTCCAAGGCCCAGTAAGCCTCGCCGGGATTGATCACCACCGGCGCGTGCGAAATCCCCCCAAACACGGCCCGGCCAATCCGTATCCAGCGTCCGACCTTGCCGTCCGAACAATTCAGCATCCAAACCACGTTGTCAGCACCCCAACGCGCCACCAAGTAACGTAACAGCGCGATGGTCTGTTCTTCCGGAAGCGCGTCGAGCGAGTTGGTTTTATTCGCCAAGCTTTCCGGAAAAGGCGTGACGGCATCAAGCAGACCGGCGCGGTTCAGCGTTTCGACTTTGGCATCGAGTTTGCGGAAGATCTCAAGATTGATTTGGAGATGCCCATCATTGCCAATGGCGGCGGGCTGATTGTTTGTGCCGTACGGCACCGCAATCCATTGGCAAACTGAGAATGATTCATTGGAGCGAACCTGGGCATAATAAGTCCATTCTTCGGGCGTTGATTGGGTCGCGCCTTCGCCGGCGGCATCAGCGAGCCAGAAAAATGGCGTGTGGTCCTGGTGCTCAAAATGGTGATGATCGCGCGCGACCCGCACCGGGCCATGATGATCGAAGCGCGATTGCCCGATGGGCGCGGTGCAAGTGAATTCGCCGCTGATATTATGCAAGCCCGCGTTTGTCGTATCCGAGCAAACCGTGTGGAACTTCCATTTGCCCGGGAAATTGGGCGAGAACCGCACGCGCCAGACTTTGCCGCCGTCCCAAAACCCGTATGCCTTGAACGTTTCACCGAGCGGCGAAGTGAAGGTGACGGTCAAGGTCGTCTCTTCCAGCGGATTTGCATAAGTGACGCTGCTCTTGAACGATTGCTCAAAACGGCCCCACTTCGGCGCCACGGCCAAAGGCTGGGGACCAAACCAAGCCGCCGGGGCCTGGAATGCGAAGGTCAAACTGGCAGCCAACAGCAAAATAAACCAAAAAGCCCGGCCAAAGTGGGCTGGGCGAAGAGAGCGTTTAGCAGCGTGATTCATCGTAGTCAATCCATCTCAAATCAGACATGAAAGCATAGAGAGTGTCAAATCTGTCCCCGGGGGCGGGTGCGCTCCCCATTGACCATACTCTCCGGGTTGCGAGATGCGCTTTTCTCTGGTGATGCTACATTAGAAAGGGGTGTGACCGTGAATATTTCATGAAACCGGATAAAACATCAAAGGGCTCGGGCCGCATTCCGCCACAATGGATGGCGGTCTTGTGGTATCTGCCGATCATGCTGTTCCTGCTCTGGATGTGGCAGCAGGCTTTTTCCAATCTGGCGGTGCGCTCGATTCCTTACAGCGAATTCAAAAATTATTTGCAGCATGGCGAGGTATCGGAGGCTTTGGTCAAGCAGGACACGGTCGAGGGGAAAATCCAGCCTCGCACCGGAGCGCCCG
>JAQGPB010000607.1 GCA_028293265.1 Pedosphaera sp.
TCTCGTGTTCCAGATTTTTCAACTCGCGTTCGGCGCGCCTGACCTGCGGATGATCGTCGGCGTAACCGAGGGCTTTCAGGGCAATCAGCGAATTGAGCATGGCGGGAAAAATGGCCGCCAGGCCGTTGGAACCTTCAAAACGTTCGAGCATCCATTGCTCGGCTTTTTGAGCGCGCGTTTGCGGAAGGGCCGGAGGCGGTTGTTCTCGACGAATTTGTGCAGCTTGTCGAGCCACAGGAAAAAGTTCCGCCAGGTCAGTGGCTCGGGATCGGGACGCAAGGCCAGGTCGCGTTCGTGATAACCTTCGGGGTATAGTTCATCCAGCGTGACTGCGGTTTGGAGCGGGCGTGTCGGCTTATAGTGGTTGATGATGGCCAGCGGCACCAGCATCGAACGGCTCCAGGAACTCATCTCGTAAAAATTCACATGAAACCATTTCCCGATGAGGATGACTTCGGACGGAATGGTGGGGACATAATCCCAGGAGAAAAGTCCCAGCAGCGCGAGGTAAAGTTTGGAAAAAGTATTCATGCGCGGCACGCCACCGAGGCTCAACGCCACGGCGCGGGCGCGCAACATGCGATGATCGGTGGCGGGAATGCCGGCGAGTTTCAGGGCCAGATAGGCCTTGATGGTGGCGTTCACCTCCGACGGACCGCCATGGTAGATGTTCCACCCGCCATCGGGCAACTGCATGGAGAAAATGTGGTTGACGGCCTTGCGCTGCCATTGCTTGTCCACCTTGCCGTTCCAATGGTGGTAGGCGATGGTGTCGGAAACAATGGTGGAATCCACCATCAGTTCGCCGACCCAATACCCCTCGGGCTTCTGTTCCCGCAGCAGGTAATTTTGCGACCTGTGAATTGCGCTTTCCAGATCCGCCCGGGGGCGGAATCCAAAATCTTGTTGTAACGGCTTGCTTACCAGTTGCCTGTCCTGAGTTGACGTACCTGACACGCCGGATACTTTGCGAACAGGCCAATGGACTGTAAAGTTTTTTATCACGGCTTTATGAAAACCTTGGCCGGACCAGTTCCGGCGCATGAACCACTCCTCGTCAGTTAAGATAACTTTGAACTTTGAATTTTCAACCGCGAACTGCTATTTTACGGCATGGTTTTGGAATTCACCAAAATGAACGGTGCGGGTAATGACTTTGTACTTATAGACAATCGGGCCCAAAAAGTCAAGCTCAGCCCGGCGCAGGTCGTCCGTCTGTGCCACCGCCAGCGCGGCGTGGGTGCGGATGGGGTGATGCTGCTGATCCCTTGCGCCTCGGGCAAGGCCGATTGGGCGTGGGATTTTTACAACAGCGACGGCAGCATCGCCGAGATGTGCGGCAATGGCGCGCGCTGTTTCGCGCGCTTCGTGCAAAAACTGACGGGTGCCAGGGGTAAATTGACGTTTGAAACCGGCGCGGGAATCATCAGCGCCGAATTTTACGGAGAACGCGTCACGGTGAGTCTCACTCAACCAAAAGATTTGAAGCTGGAGCAAAAGGTGGCACTTTCGACCGGGACGCAGCCAATTCATTCATTGAACACGGGCGTGCCGCACGCGGTATTGTTCGTGCCGGATGCCGACGAGGCGATGGTGCAACAGCTCGGCCAGGAAATCCGGCGTCACACGCATTTCGCGCCGAAGGGGACCAACGTGAATTTTGTCCAGCGGCTTGGCCAGGGCAGCATCCGCGTGCGGACTTATGAACGCGGGGTGGAAGGCGAGACGCTGGCCTGCGGCACGGGTGTGACGGCGTCGGCCTTGATCTCTGCGAAATTGCATCAATTCACTTCGCCGGTGAAAGTCCAGGTGCAGGGCGGCGACCAGCTTGAGGTCAGCTTCAAGCAAAGCAATGGGGAGTTCACCGACGTGCAGTTGACCGGCCCGGCGGATTTTGTCTTCGATGGGAAGTTGGAACTTTGATGGCCGCGGTTTCTGCCGAAGGGTCTTCCGGCTCCAAAAAACAAGCTGGTCAAAACGGACACTTTCGCTGATTTTACACGGGCTTTTAACTTTGGATTATAGAACATGTTTACTGGAACTTATACTGCAATTGTCACGCCGTTCAAAAACGGGAAAATTGATGAGGCCGGGCTGGAGCGTTTGATCAAGGCCCAAATCAAGGGCGGGGTGGACGGGATCGTGCCGGTGGGCACGACCGGGGAATCCCCGACGTTGAATTACGAGGAGCACATTCAGGTGATTGCGCTCGCGGTGAAGTTTGCCGCCGGCAAGATCAAGGTGCTTGCCGGCACGGGCGGCAACTCGACCAGCGAGGCCATTTATCTGACGCAACATGCCGAGAAGGTTGGCGCCGATGGTTCGCTCCAGGTCGCGCCCTATTACAACAAGCCGACGCAGGAAGGGTTGTTCCAGCATTTTCATGCCATCGCGCGCGCGACCAAGCTGCCGATCATGCTTTACAGCATTCCCGGCCGCTGCGGCATCGAAATCGCCGTGGACACGGTGAACCGCCTGGCGCATGACAGCGTGAACATTGTGGGCATCAAGGAAGCGGGCGGCAACGCGGACCGCGTGAGCCAGTTGCGCGCCGCGTTGGGCGTGAATTTCAGCATCATGAGAGGAGATGATTCGC
>JAQGPB010000614.1 GCA_028293265.1 Pedosphaera sp.
GGCCATTTTCCCAGAAGACGTTGGCATCAATCAACACGTGCTTGACGGAGCCGTCCTTGGTGCGCAGCCGCGCCTCGTGGGTTCCGGGTTCGTTGTTGTGCAATTTTTTCAGGAACGTCCGGATGAAATCCTGGTCGGCGTGAAATTCCGAGATGTGATGACCGATGTAATCGCCGGCTTTGCAGCCGAGGAGGCGCAATTCGGCTTTGTTGGCGCGTAGAACGCGGCCATCCGGCCCGAGCCAATGGAGGCCGAGCGGGGCGTTGTCAAAAAAGTCAACGAGCGTGTTTTCGCTGTGGCGCAAGGCCTCCTCGGCGCGCTTGCGTTCGAGCGCGGCGGCGAGGACGTTGGCGATGGCGCGGAGGAAATGAATCTCATCGCGGCTGAAGCGCCGCGGCTTGCGCGAATGCGCGGTGAGGAGGCCGAACGGTTTCTTGACGCCGGGGATGACGAGGTTGACGCCGGCGACCATGCCGTGGCTTTGCAGGAATGACGAGGGCTTGAAGCGTTTTTCCGCGCGCAGATTTTCCGAAATGACTGGTTTGCGGCGGTTGAGCGAAAAAGCAGCCATTGAACCGGCGACCACGCGCAGGGTCGCACGCCCGACGAGCCCGTGTTTCCATCTCACGCCCGCGCGCAGGAGGAGTTCGGCGCCATTGGGCTGCAATTCCCAGATGCCGCATTGTTCAAGGTCGAGGGTGGCCATGACGAGGATGGCGCATTCTTCCATCAACGTATGCGGGGCCGCGCCAGCCAGGGCGCGCTGGCCGAATTCGGCGACGGCGGCCTGCTGGACGTCGTGGGCCTTGAGCGCGGCGGCGGCGCGTTTGCGTTCGGTAATGTCCACCGCGATGCCACCGATGAACGGACGGCCATGCGGGTCGAGGATGGGGAATTTGATGACGAGCCACGAATGGGAGCGGCCGTTCGCGGCGAGGTGGTTGCGGACGGTTTCCGAGCATTTGCCGGTGGCGAGAATCTGCCGGTCCTCACCGCGGAGCCGCGCGGCAATTTTGCGGGGATAGAGGTGGAAGTCGTTGCGCTCCTTTTCCGGGGCGAGTTTTCCGCCGAAGAAGGTTTCCCACCGTTCATTGCCGTAGATGTAGCGCCCGTGTTCATCCTTGATGAACGCCATGGTGGGGCTGTTGTTCATGAAGGCCATGAAACGTTCTTCGCTTTCATGAAAAGCGGATTCGATCCGGCGGCGTTCCTTCATTTCCTGGCGCAGCAAATGGTCGGCGCGGGCGAGCTGGGTGGTTTGGGCTTCGAGGTGCTGCTGCAGCTCGAGATTGGCGCGACGCAACGGGTCTTCGGGCAGGGGCAAGCTGGAAAGCGCGGCGGCCGGGCGATGGGGAGCGTTCGTATTTGGCTGGGATGGAGTTGTTGGCTGATCCATGTGTTTGCGGCAATTGCTGACGGCAATGGTGGAATGGTTTCCGTTGTCTGGCCCTGGCTGATCTTAAAATGGATCAGCACAAAGCGGATGGAGGTCAGTCAGGAATTGCAGCTTGCCAAACCCGGTGATGGAGCCGGGTACAAGCAAACATCTACCCGAACGGAGCCGTGAAGTCAAAGAATTTGTGGGCGGAGATCGCTGCCAGGTGTTGAAAATTCAAAGCTTGGGGCATTGAAGATGCTTCCCACCAGCGGCGAAACGCCCGCGCCATTTGAGAAATGCGGGGCATCAGCAAAAGCCCGATGCGCGGCTTCAGGCGCCGGATGATGCAGGATTGCGGGGATGCAGGATGCGGATTTCAGGCGCGCGCCTGATTGTGAGAAACCTGCGCTTTCCCTTAATCTGCAACGCATCAAGAGCAACGCAACAAGGAAAATGGAACAGCCAAACGACCAGAGTTACCAACCTGAAACCAAACCGGAACGCGCATGGTACTGCCTCCGCTCGAAGCAGAAGCAGGAGCACATCGCCGCCGCAAACTTGGTGCGCATGCCGCAACTGGAGGTTTTCAATCCGCGCTTCCGGTCGCGCAAGGTGACGCGGCGCGGGCCGGCGTGGGTGACGGAATCGTTGTTCCCCAATTATTTATTTGTGCATTTTCCGTTTCACAAAATGCTGGATGAAGTGCGGTTCACGCGGGGCGTCAGCAGCGTGGTGCGCTTTGGCAGCGAATATCCGGCGGTGCCGGCGGAAGTGATCGCGGAGCTGCGCAAAAATTTTCCCGCGGAGGATCTGCCGCTGGTGGACGGCCTGCCGCGCGCGGGCGAGACGGTGACGATCACCACGCGGGCGATGTTCGGCTTCCAAGGAGTGGTGCTGCGGAGCCTCCCGGCGAAACAGCGTGTCCAGGTGCTGCTCGAAATGCTGGGGCAGACGACGATGATGGAATTGGATTTGAAAGATGTGGTGGCGGAGAAACGGGCATTGCCAGCCGGATTGAGGTCGGAACTCCGCGCGGCTTGATTTTGCGGGAGGTCACAAATTTTAGCCAAGTGCGGAGCTTTGCCCGCGTGGGAATGGCGCAGCAGAGGAGAAAAATTGGTGCATGAACAATTTCAACAATCAACTGCGTGACCGGCTGCGAGGTGGGCAGCGGATGTGGCTGATCACGGGCGTGGCGGGATTTATTGGTTCGAACCTGCTTGAGCATTTGTTGGGCGCGGATCAGCGGGTGGTCGGGCTGGACAACTTCGCGACGGGGAAGCAGGCCAATCTTGACGAGGTCATC
>JAQGPB010000635.1 GCA_028293265.1 Pedosphaera sp.
CGATCCGCGGCCGGCCCAACGCCTCAAGATACCCCTGGGCGTCGCGAATATCCCGGATCGTAAAACTTACGATCGAAAGGCCCATGTTCGCCATATCGCCTGCGGCCACTTCCTGCACCTTCGAGGCAAAAGCATCGCGGTTCTGGTAAATGTCTTCCACCGTCATCGTGCCGAGAATCGCGCGCAGATGTCCTTCCAAAGTCTGAGTGGCGACGTTTTTGATCTCATCGGTTGACTTGCTGAGAAATTGTTCCGCCGCCGTTGCCACCGAGATGTCATCGCCCTTCACCTTGACCTGCGCCACGCCATCCACCTTCACCGGCACGCCTTTGCTGGTATAGACTTCCGGCGTTTGCACATCAATCGTGAGCAATTCGAGCGAAAGCAGGTCCACCTTTTCCACCACCGGATAGACAAAGGTGCCGCCGCCTTTTACGATGCGAAACCCGCGCGTGCGCTGCGTTCCGTCGAGATCGGTGTATTTATGGCTCTTGCCGGAGACGATCAGCACTTGGTTCGGACCTACCTTGGTATAACGGCTCAACACCGTCACAATCAGCGTAAAAATCACGACGGAAATAATCACTACCGCAATGATGATTGCCGTTGGCGTAACCAGGGCGGAGGTCAGGTCAGCGAGCATTGGAGTTAGGTTCATAGGCTGGGGCTGGAATGTTTGTTTGAGTTGATTTTATTCAGACTGATTTGACGTAAAATTGCGAACCGACTATCCGGACAATCTTCACCGGCGCGCCTGACGCCACCGGGTTTCCACTCTCTTCACGGGCCGGCGCAGTATATCGGCTGCCACCTTGCACATAGGCCACTTCGCCGACGCCGTTTTGCGGAATAGGCGTAATGACGTGGCCCAGAGAGCCGGTCAGTTCGCCGATTTTTGATTCACTTGAACTTTGTGTTGTTCTAAACAATTGCCGCAAAAGCCATAGCACGACGCCCGCAGTCATGACTGCGCAGGTGGCCGCCAATGGCGCGCTGGCAAAAACACTATGGGTCGCCGGAATCTGGTGGAAGATGATGCCAAAGCCGCCGAACGCCGTGATGAAAGTCGTGATCACGGTGGGGCTGAATATCGAAACCCCCGGCATGTCGCTCGTATCCCCGCCTGCCTCCGCATGACCGCCGCTCCCGCCCACATGCGCGTCATGCCCGCCGCCACCCAGCACGTGGCCAAAAAAGGCGGTCAGCAGCGTGAACACCAGCCCCACTCCTAGACAAATGAGATAAATAAAAAAATCCATAAATACCCGCCTGGTTCTTTTCCTGTATTTATTGGCTAAATCCAGTTCCCCAGCAAGGTTATTCCAGACGACAGATTGTCGTTCACCGTCACGCTCCAACCAATATAAGAATTCTTCCAGCAAATCATTTATAATCCGCTCCCGGCTTTGTAACGGATCGCCGCCCTTCAAACCCCAAACCTTAAACCTTGAACTTTAAACGTCCCTTCTGCATTTTCTTAACCATGCAATCTCATGAGTTATTGCGCGAAGTATTTCAAAAGTGCAGCGCCAAGCAGGTCGCCGCTGAATTGGGGCTTTCCCTTTCCATGATATATAAATGGGCTGAACCGCCCGACGCCGCCGCCGGCAGCGGCACGGTCAATCCGCTCGACCGCATTGATGCCCTCCAACGCTGCAGCGCGGACCCGCGCATCGTCCAGTGGATCTGCCAGCGCGCCGGCGGGTTCTACATCAAAAATCCCAAGACGAACAATGCCCATCCCGATTTCCTCATTCCTGCCACCAACGAAATCATCCAGGAATTCGCCGACCTGCTGGCCGTGATTGCCACCGCCGTGGCGGACAACCAAATCGTTCCCGCCGAGGCCGAGGCCATCCGTGAGCGCTGGGAGGAATTGAAATCCGTCACCGAAGGCTTCGTCCAATGTTGCGAGCAAGGGAATTTCCTTCCTTTAAGAAAAACTGCCGGCGCTCCGGCGGCAGCCAAGCCGATGACCGTTCCTCCCAGGTCAGCCGCCCGAAAATGATAAGACTGAAGTTGTTAAAAAACAAAATCCAAATTGCACCCGCCCGGGTAATGACGCGAGTTTGCAAATTTGAAATTCCCAATGTGAGATTTGAACTTTATGCGGTTTCTTTCCATCGGCGGCTGTTTTTTCAACCCGCCGTCTTGCTCCTTGTTTGCGCTCTGGGTGTGTTCCTGACCGGAACCGCAACCGCCACAGAATTCATCACGACCGATGTCTGCATCTACGGCGGCACTGCCGGCGGCGTGGCCGCGGCGGTGGAAGCAGCACGACTCGGCAAGACTGCCGCCATCGCGGAGTTCGGTTCGCATCTTGGCGGCATGAGTTCCGGCGGCTTGAGCCAGACTGACATCGGCAACAAAGGCGCTATCGGCGGCATCTCCCGCGAATTTTATCAGCGCATGGGAAAGCATTATGGCAAGGAGGAACAATGGAGCTTCGAGCCCAGCGTCGCGGAAAATATTTTCTTTCAGATGGTGAACGAAGCCCGCACGCCGGTCTATTTCCACCAACGTCTCGCATCGGTGAAAAAGGACGGCCCGCGCATCAGCGAAATCAAGATGGAAAACGGCAAGGTATATCGCGCCAAAAAGTTCATTGACGCCAGTTACGAAGGCGACCTGATGGCGCGCGCCGGAGTTTCGTACGCGATTGGCCGCGAGGCGAATGCGCAATATCACGAAACGCTCAACGGCATCCGCCCGCAAACGCCCAAGCATCAATTCACTGTTCCCGTGGACCCTTACTTGAAGCCAGGCGATCCAAGCAGCGGCTTGCTGCCGTTGATCCAACCCGGCGACGGCGGCACGCCCGGCGAAGGAGATCACGCCGTCCAAGCCTACAATTTCCGCATGTGCCTCACGCAAAATCCAGACAACCGCCGGCCCATCGCGCCACCCGCCAAATACGATCCGTCTCGCTTCGAACTATTGGCCCGCTACATCGAAGCCCTCACTAATGCCGGCAAAATGCCCAAGCTCGGCGAGTTGATGCATATTCAGCCGATGCCCAACGGCAAGACCGACATCAATAATAATGGCGGTTTCTCCACCGACTTCATCGGCGCAAACTACGATTATCCCGAAGCCGATTATGCACGGCGCGCGCAAATCTGGCGCGAGCACGAGGATTACACGCGCGGCTTTTTCCATTTCCTCGCCACCAGTCCGCGCGTCCCGGAATATTTACGAAAGGAAATGCAATCTTGGGGCCTCGCGCGTGACGAATTTCGCGATACCGGCGGCTGGCCGCATCAACTTTACGTCCGTGAAGCCCGCCGCATGATTTCTGATTACGTGATGACCGAAAACAATTGCCGCGAATCAATCACGCTGCCCGACGCCATCGGCCTCGCCGCCTACACCATGGATTCGCACAATTGCCAGCGCATCGTAAAAAATAGCCACGCCGAAAACGAAGGCGACACCCAGATCGGCGGCTTCCCGCCCTACCCCATCGCCTACCGCTCCATCATTCCCAAAACCGGTGAATGCGAAAACCTGCTCGTCCCCGTTTGTCTTTCCTCCACGCATATTGCTTACGGCAGCATCCGCATGGAACCGGTCTTCATGGTCCTGGGCCACTCCGCCGCCGCCGCCGCCTGTCAGGCCATTGATGAAAAAGTCCCGCTCGCAAAAGTGAACGTTGAAAAGCTCCAAAAACAATTATTGGCAGAGCATCAAATTTTGGAATGGCGGGGCAAAATCACCCGATGATATAGGAAGTACCAAGCACCAACATCCAAGCTCCAGAGAATAATCAAGCGACAAGCTCCAAATCGTGACCTTTGGTGATTGAAGTTTGGAATTTCTCTGGAGCTTGGAGGTTGGTGCTTGGTGCTTTTTCAACCAGCTCGTCACTCATTGGTCGTTTCACTGTAAATCCTCGCCACCATCACCGCCGTCTTCCCCGCCGCCAGCGTCAGCCGATTCTTCCCCACATTCCCCGTTTCGACACAAATCATCTCGTGGTATTCTTCGTCGCCGAAATCCGCCATCGCCTTCGATTTTGCAATCCACGGATTCCACACCACCGTCGCCGCCGAGCCTTCCTTCTCCACACTGATCTTGCGGCGCAATTTGCGATCAAGGATTTCCACCGTGCCCGTCGTATCCATGTAAACCCGGTCCACTTCCGAAGCTACAGTGATGACTTCGTTCGTCTCGGTCATCTCCACCGAGCCACCCACCTTGTCCAAATATTTCAAGCCCTTCAATCCAGCCACGGCGATCTCGCTGATATCGCCCACCGCAAAATAGCTGTGCAGACATTCTTCCATCATCAATTCTCGATCATCGGAATTATTCGCAATCACCAGTTGCAGTTCCAGTTTGTCGCCCACCGTGACAAAATAATCCGCCGTGAAAGGCGTAAACGCCGCCGCTTCTGCGCTGGGCGGCAATTGCAAATGAACGCGGACGCTTCCATCGGCCGTCAAACCAATCTCCTTCAACTCCCAATCCTTGACCCGCGCGAATCCATGCGCCGGCGCTCCCTCTCGCGCCCCAAACCAAGGCAGAATGATCGGCACACCGCCACGAATCGGACTGCCCGCCTCGAACCGGCTCTCCTTGCTCAGCCACAACAACGGCGCCTCGCCGCGCTTCTGAAAATGAGTTACATGCGCCCCATGCAAATAAATTTCAGCCTCACTCGACGTCGTCTCCACCCGGATCATCGGCAGTCCGCCCTGCCTTTTCATGAAACTGGCCCGGCCCGTCCCAAACTCTTGGTTAAATTCAGAAGTTTTGTTTGCGTTCATAAAATTGTGCTGACAGCCCGAGTTCGTTTCCCAAATGCCATCTCATTGGAAGATTGCTTATCAGTTCACCACGTCGAACGCGAGGAGGAATTGTCGTCATGCCTCGCTCGCATAGCCGACCGCACAATTGATTCTTGGAAAATAAGCGCCTACGTAGCAGGCTGGTGGTCGCGGTGCCAAAGCGGCAGAGGACTGCCGCACTCCAAGACGCTCGCGCGACCAAAAGGCCCGCTCGAACCTCCGCCAGGTCTTGGACTGCGGCAGTCCTCTGCCGCTTTTACCACGGCTGAAGATTGCAACCACAGCGCAGCAACTTCCAAAGCCGCGCTGGCGGTTTCTCCGACTCTCATTTCCACTGACACGGTTTTCCTGAAAATCAATTGACCAAATGAAATTCCC
>JAQGPB010000640.1 GCA_028293265.1 Pedosphaera sp.
AACGGGGCGGCCGCCGACTGCTCATGCAGATCGGATCCGGCGGATTGACCGAGATCTCCATCGGCCTGGGCTTCTGTTATCATGGTCGCTTCAAGGGGCTGCCGATGCTGGCGCTCGTATTGGCCGCCATCGGATGTTATGCCATGTCGCTCGCCCCGGTCACCTGGGTCGTGATCTCCGAGATTTTTCCCAACCGCATCCGGGGCGCGGCCATGTCCGTGGCGGTCAGTTCGCTTTGGATTGCCTGCTTTATCCTCACCTTTACGTTTCCGATCTTGAACTCCGAACTTGGTCCGGCCAAAACTTTCTGGCTCTATGCTTTGATTTGTGCCGCGGGTTTTGTATTTATTTTCACCAAACTGCCGGAAACAAAAGGCAAAACGCTGGAGCAAATTGAAGAGGAAATGGTGGACTTGGAATAATTGCACGTTGATCACCAGACAGGCGATGAACCAAAATATTCGCAACTTCCGGTTCAAGAAAGTGGAATGCTCCTTCACGGCAATGTGCGTCTTGCGGCTGCTTTTCCCGTTGGTGTGCTTGGCCTGCATTCTGTCCATTGCAATTCAAACCGGTGCAAAACCAGCGGAGTCCGAGGCCGCACCGGCAACATACCTCAAACAAACTTTGTCCCTGCTCCGCGAACAATGGCCAACCAACCGGACCATCACGATCGTGTGCCATGGTCATAGTGTGCCCGCAGGGTATTCCAAGTCCCCCCTCGTGGAATCCTTCAGCGCCTATCCGCACTTGCTGCACAAATCCATCAAGGCGCGATTTCCTTGCGTAGTGATCAACGTCATTGTCACCGCTATCGGCGGGGAAAACGCGGAGGAAGGCGCTAGGCGGTTTGAACAGGATGTGCTGGTTCTGCGCCCCGATGTGGTCACGATTGATTACGCCCTCAATGACCGCGCCATCGGTCTGGCACGTGCGGAAGCCGCCTGGAATTCCATGATTACCAATGCCATCCATAGGGGTGTCAAAGTGATTCTCCTTACGCCCACCCCGGATTTGGCCGCCAAGCTGGATGATCCCGCTGACCCGCTAAATCAGCATGCCGACCAAATCCGCAGGCTCGCTCGCGAAAATGGTGTGGCGCTCGCCGACAGCCTTGTTCAGTTCCAGAACTACGTTCGTTCGGGCGGCAACCTCAAGGATTTAATGGCGCAATCCAATCACCCGAACGGGAAGGGGCACCTCCTCGTTCTCCCAGAACTCATGAAGTGGTTTCCGGGAGGCAGTTTTGGGCGTGTCTCCGCCTCCGTCACACAAACTGCGAGGGCATTCTTCGCTCGCGCGATTTTCCCCCTGCGGTTTTATTGATAGCTGAATTGGTTAATCATGGCGGGAGACAAGATCACTTCGTTCGCAGTGCTTGCCGACCGGGCTCGACGAGGGAGAGTCAGCGAAGCGCAGGCGGCTTCATTTTCGCAACGTTATTACCGCGCATTCAAGGCGCCCTAAGGTTTTGCCAAAACGAACTGCGCCTTTTTCGATTCTGGGCGGGTGATCGTTGATTTCATGCGTTGTTATTAACTTGAGTCGAAGCTTTCTTCCCTCGTCACTGCAAAATGCAAAATCGAGGGACAAATTACCCGATTTTTGCAAAATGCAAAGCTCGTATCTGCAGCTTCCTATATTCAACCACAATGACTTACGATAATTCCAAATTTGGCGCGAAATGAGCGTAAGAAAATGGCTGATGGGAACGGGATCGGTAGGATGGCAGTTGAATTGGGGATTGGTTCCAATGAGAGTGGTAATTCAACAGATTGTTACAAACCTGTACCTGAAGGAAAGGAATTGCTGGACCCCGGAATTGTCGGAAGCCATTAATTTTGGGTTTCTTGAAAAGGCAGCTTCCTTTGCCTTGGAGCAACAAATTACTGACGCTCAGTTGGTGATAGCATTTATGGAGACGGGGCAAACCTATGTTTTTCCTGTTTATCGTCCCCCAGGCCCTTCGTGAGTGCGTGACGTTAGGGCATTATGCTTGATAAAAAGTCTGCTCCTTGGTAATCAGGCGCACCTTGAAACCCGCCTTATTTTTTGCTTTTGTCGCGTGGTCCGCAGCGGCTCAAACGAACCAGATCGAACCGGTCAGCCATTTCGGAACCAATTCCACTGCGTCGGCGGCAACTGTTCCAAGCCAGACAAACCAAATGCTGGCCACCGAGTTGCGGATTGAGGAAATTCGCGCCGCCTGCATTCAAAACCGGCGGCTAATTTGCGGCAAAATTTTGAAAATTTTGCCGGATGGACTGGTGGTTGACAGCGGGTATGGCAGTCTCATGCGAGCGCCGCTGAACAATTCCTGGCTGGTGCCGGGCGCGGTCGTGGCGGCGCGTGATACGAGTGTGGTCGAGAGCAATAATCCGGATTCCATGTGTATCGGCCTCGTTTTTCTGACCGATCTTCCCAAATCGCGGGACGCCAAGCCCAAGCTGTATGATTACGTCACGCTCGAAGGCTTTCCCGTCGGCCAATACACTTATACGTCCGTCGGCGACCTGCGCCGGACGGTCCGAAAATTTTCCTGTAAGCTCGCGAACGCCGTCAAATGGAAGTTCGAGGAAAGCGAAAAGCAAGGGAGTCATTAGAGAAAACCTCCTAACGGGCGGCAGCCTTGGAATCAGCGGGTGTGATTAAAAGTGGGTGAGGAGGGAAAAGAATTTGTGCGAATAAAATGTACAAATTTGGCCCTTTGCTTAATAAGATGGGGATGTTGAAGAA
>JAQGPB010000641.1 GCA_028293265.1 Pedosphaera sp.
CCCGCCAAATCAGCCCTTGTCCCACTCTCAACCCTCAACCCTCAACCATTTCGGCGCGGAGTTTCTCACCAAATCTGTCAAAATTTGCGCGCAAGCCCCTTTCCTGTCCCACCCTCAACCCTCAACCTTCAACTCTCAACCATTTTCAACCCGGAGCGGACGGCCCGGCCCATTCCTGGTTTTCACTGTTAATCGGGGCTTGAAGCGGCGTGAACGCCGCGCTCCGTGGTGGTACCGCCAAGATGCGCCCCAATTTTTTGGGTATTTTGCGAACCCGCGTTCTCCCAAATAAACGGAAACCGGAATGTAACTTTACCGCACGGTGCCACCAATGGCATGATTGGCAGATATTCTATGAAGCAAACTTTGTTGCGATTGATGGTCGGCTTGGCAATTCTGGCAGCAATGTCGGTGGCGCGCGCTGCGGAACCTGCCAAGGCAAGAGTCGAATTGCCCGGCCTGCGCCCCGACGGTTCGGTGCTGCTGCCGAATCAATGGTCATTGCGGCCGGCAGGACAACAGGTGCCGCTGGGCGACTTGCCGGTCAACATCGCCGTCCATCCCGACGGGCGTTTCGCGGCAGTGTTGCACAGCGGACATGGGCCGCATGAAATCATTGTCGTGGACGTGATCGAGGCCAAAGTGATTTCACGCACGAAATTAAATGAGGCCTACTACGGGCTGGAATTTTCCCGCAGCGGCGGACGCCTCTATTGCAGCGGCTCCAGCGACGAAGTGGTGCATGTCTTCGATTTCAAGGACGGCAAGCTGACAGAGATCCAGCCAATACAAATCTGCCCCGCGAGCCAGCGCGGCATTCCTTGCGGCCTCGCGGTGTCCGGCAACGCGCGGGACTTGTACGTGGCCAACGTCTGGGGTCAGTGTGTCTCCAAGCTGGATTTGCTGACACGCAGCAATGTCCTCGACCTCACTCCGCTGCCCGGCGCCGAAGCTAAGATTGAGCGAAAGGACGAAGGGGAAAAAATGAATCCAGACAGCCCCGGAGACTCTGACCTGCACGCCATCACCAAACGCGCCGAAGCGCTGCTTGATCCGGTCACGCCAGACGCGCCATTTCCATACGCATGCCGCCTGGATGACAAGCGGCAGATTCTTTACGTGAGCCTGTGGGCGCGGTCAGCCGTCGCAGTGATTGACTTGAAGGCGAACAAGGTTGTCGCGGTGTGGCCGGCGCAGGAACATCCGAACGAAATGGTGCTGACAAAATCCGGCCGGCATCTCTTCGTCGCGAACGCCAACCGCAACACCGTCACGGTGCTGGAAACCGCCAATGGCAAAACCATCGAAACGCTTTACGCTTCCTTCTCTCCCGGCGCGCTGCCCGGCTCGACGCCGAACAGCCTGGCCTTGTCGCCGGATGAAAACACTCTGTTCGTTGCCAATGCCTGCAACAACAACCTCGCCGTGTTCGACGTCTCCATCGTCGGCAAAAGCCGCTCGCTCGGCTTCATTCCCGTCGGCTGGTATCCCACCTCGGTGCGCGTCACACCGGATGGAAAACGTTTGCTCGTCGCGAATGGCAAGGGCGTGACTTCCAAGGCCAATCCCAACGGCCCGCAGCCCGGAAAAAAGAATACTCCGGAGACGCAATCCATCGCTGAACTGTTCCCCGGCACGCTGAGCATCATTGATCTGCCGGACAAAGAAGAATTCCGCAGGCAGCTCCCAGTCTATACCGATCTCTCCCATCGCTGCACACCAGTCGAGAGCGTCAGGCAGGTTGTCCCTGAGCCGGGCAACCCCGTTCCCGCAAAACTGGGAATGCCCAGCCCGGTCAAATATGTCATTTATGTCATCAAGGAAAACCGTACTTACGACCAGGTGCTTGGCGACCTGCCGGAAGGCAATGGTGATTCCAATCTCTGCCTCTTCGGCGAAAGAGTGACCCCAAACCATCACAAACTCGCGCGCGAATTTGTTTTGCTCGACAATTTTTACGTGGATGCCGAAGTCAGCGCCGACGGCCACGAATGGTCCATGGGCGCGTATGCCTCGGACTTCGTGGAAAAAACCTGGCCGCTCAATTACGGCCATGGCAAAAGCAAGAAGTTTCCCTACCCGTCCGAGGGACGCTTCCCCATGGCCGCGCCCGCCAGCGGTTATCTATGGGACCGCGCGCTCGAAGCGGGCGTGAGCTACCGCAGTTACGGCGAGTTTACCTTCCTCGGCAAAGACACCAATAATCCCGCTTTCACGCGCGTGGCTTCATTGAAGGATCATTTCGACCCATGGTTTCACGGGTTCGACACCAGCTATCCCGACTTGAAGCGAGCGGAACGGTTCATCTCGGAATTGAAACGGTTCGAGTCCGAAGGCGACATGCCGCGCCTGCAAATCGTGCGCCTCCCCAACGACCATACCTCCGGCGGCGTGGCGGGCAAGCCGACACCCATCGCGCAGGTGGGGGACAACGACCGCGGCCTGGGCATGCTGGTGGAAGCGGTGAGCCGCTCCAAATTCTGGCCGCAGACCGCTATCTTCGTGCTCGAAGATGACGCGCAATCCGGACCCGACCATGTGGACGCGCATCGGAGTCCCGCATTCGTCATCAGTCCTTTCACACGGCGCGCGGCAGTGGATTCCACGATGTATTCGACCAGCAGCTTGTTGCACACTATCGAATTGATTCTTGGCTTGAAACCCATGACACAATTCGACGCCGCAGCCACTCCGATGTATAACGCGTTTCAAGCGCAGGCGGACACGCGGCCTTTCGAATCGCTGCCCGCCAACGTGGATTTGAACGAAAAAAATCCGCAACACGGACTGAACGCCAAACTGTCGCGCCACATGGATTTGAGCAAGGAAGACGCAGTGGACGATCAGTTGATGAACCAGGTCATCTGGCGCAGCGTGCGCGGCCCCAACAGCGTGATGCCCGCGCCAACGCGGGCGGCCTTTGTATTCGTCCAACCCAAGCCGGACCGGGATGATGATTGAGCGTTAAAAAACTTTTGCGTTTCGCCGAATTCCGAATCGGCGAAACGCGAACAAGGCAAAAGCGTTACAACATCACGATTGCTCCAGACTTGATCGAACGCTCCTCCGCATCACAAATTTCAACCGCGCTCAATCCATCAGCGGCAGTTACGATGCTCGGCGGCACACCGTTCTGGATGGACTGAATCATATGCCGCAGTTCCACGACATAACCGTCCTCAGCCGCACACTGAACAGTACGCGTCTGCTGCCCTTCTTCATGTAGCTTGAGTGCATCCGCGCCGCGCCCGATGTCAAAATCCGCCGTGGCTTTCTCGAAATTAACGGTGTATTCCATTTTGAAACCATACGAATCCGCCATCAGCCAGCTCCCTTCAGCTACAACCGGAACCCCGCTGGCAAATTGATACGCCGTAACCACGTGATCCACCGCCCCGCTGAACCGCGTCGTGCCGGTCGAGAAAACACTTCGCGGCCGCCCAAAACAAAATTGCACGAAGTCAGTGTCGTGGATATGAAAATCGAGCAGCGCGCCGCCGGAATCCTCGCCCTTGAAATAACTGGCCTTGCTCCAGCCCGGCGGACCGGAGACACGGCGAAAACGCGCCGCAAGCACCTTGCCGTAAGTTTTTTCATCAATTGCCTTTTTCAACCAAGCCCACTCCGGCCAGAAGCGCATCACCATCGCGGGCATGAAAAAACCCTTGGCCTTGGCCGCAATCTCCACAATCTCGCGGCAAAGCGCCGGCGTGCGCGCCAGCGGCTTTTCACAGATCACATGCTTGCCCGCGCGCAAGGCCGCAATGGAAAGTTGATGGTGCTGCGGTGTCGGCACGCACAAATCCACCAGGTCAATGTACGGATCAGCGAGCAGATCATCAAAGTTGGAATACGCCTTGACCTCGTTCATGTCGAGCTTGAGCGGCTTGCCGTCGCCGATGTTGCCGCTGATGCCGGAGAGATCGCCATCCTTCGGCAGTCGCGTTGCATCGCAAATCGCCGCCAGGCGCGCGCCCGGAATTTTCAAATAAGACTTGATATGCGTGGCGCCCATGAAGCCAATGCCGGCGACGCCAATGTTGACAGTTTTCATGATGAGAGATTCGTGACGTATTCGCGCGCGGCGCGGATGTCGTTGATCCGCTGTTCGCCGGCCTCGCGTTCGATGGCAAAATTGCCTTGATAATGAAGTTCTTTGGCAGCTTGAAAAAAGGCGCGCCAGTTCACCTCACCCTTGCCCACGACCACTTCCTCGCCCCAGGTGCCGGGAACTTTGGTCTTGGTCGCGTCCTTGAGATGGCATTGCTTCAACCAGGGGCCAAGCACACGCAACGCCGCAATCGGATCGCCCTTGTCATAAAGAATCATATTCGCGGGATCGAAGTTGACGCCGACATTGGGCTTGCCAAGCTGCCGTAAAAAGGCGCTGAGCGTCTCCGCCGTCTCCTGGCCGGTTTCAAATCCAAGTTCGATGCCCAATGCCGCAAACAGATCGGCGATCAAAGTGATGCGTTTAAACAATTTCTCAAAAATCGGATCTGCTGGGTCATGCGGCAAAAATCCTGCATGAAACGTAACCAGCTTGAGCCCGAGTTTTTTGGCAATCCCGGCAACCGATTCGATTTTGCGCCAGTTTTGTTCCCACGTCGCGTCGGGCACGATTCCGCCCGTCCGCTTGATGGATTCGAGCGTCGAATAATCCTCGCCCACGGTGCCAAACATTCCCGAAACGAAGGTCACACCATTTTTGGCAAAATCCTCGGCCAGCGAACCCCAGGCCGCCGGATGTTCGCGCAATGGATCAAGGTTGATCTGCACCCGGTTTATTCCGATGGCTTGAAGTTGTTGTATGAGATTGGCAGGATCAGTCGGCCGCAGCGACCAACTGCACACCGCGAGATTTGAATTGTTGATCATGTTAAAATGTCAGCCGCATATGCAGCCAGAGAATGCTTCGGGTTTGAAATTTCAAATTTGAAATTGCGATTTCAACTCTGCCTCCCTTCGCAACGTTCAATTAAGCCGTTTGACGAATTCAATGAACCCTTCCGCCTGCGCCTTCAAACGCCCCACCAACTCGGGATCATTCAACCGCCCTTCTGCATCCAGCAGATTGTTGACCTGCGGCAGAAAAACGCGCTCCGGATAAATAAACGCATTGCGATAACCAAAAATATGCTGCAGTTGCTCAATCGGCCGCAACGCGCCCCAGATCCCTGCCGCGACCCCGATGAAACAGACCGGCCGTTTCTGAAAGCTCTCCGGGAATTTGAGCATGTCTATAAAATATTTCAGCACACCCGGCATCCCTCCGTTGTATTCCGGCGTCACGATGATGAGGCCGGTGGATTTGACGACGGCATCAGCGAAAGGTGCGAACGACTTGGGTTTCTCGGCGTAAGACGTGGGCAGGAAAATCTCCGGCGGCAATTGGGCGAGATCCAACACCTGCAACGGCGTCTTCAACTGCGCATAAATCTCCTCCACCTGCCGCGCCACCTTCCGGGTGTTGCTGCCGGGACGGTTCGTGCCAACAATAAGCGTAATCATGTGGAAAGGATGACGAGCCTGCGCGATTCAGGCAAGCCCGTTTAAAATTTATCACGCCGCCGGTTTGGCCCTTGGCCTCCGCCGCAGCCCATTTTTAAAAAGCAACTTCCAAACCATCCAAAGCGCCTCGCGGACGATGGTGCCCGACATTTTGGAGGTGCCTTGAAAACGGTCGGTGAAAATAATCGGCACCTCCTCGACCCGCATCCCTTGCCGCCAGATTTTATGAGTCAGCTCGATCTGAAAACTGTAGCCATTCGATTCGATGGCGTTCAGGTCAATGGATTGCAGCGCACGCCGGCGAAAACATTTGAAACCGCCCGTCGGATCGGTGAACGGCATCCCGGTGATAAGCTGCACATATTTCGCCGCCGTGGTGCTCAGCATCAGCCGCCGCAATGGCCAGTTGATGACGCGGATGCCATTTTTGTAGCGCGAGCCGAGAACGAGATCCGCATTCTGCGCGGACTCGACAAACTTGGGAATGTCATCCGGGTTGTGCGAAAAATCGCCGTCCATCTCCATGATGAATTCGTAACCATGCTCCAAAGCCCAGGCGAATCCGGCGCAATAAGCCCGGCCCAGACCCTGTTTTTGCGCCCGGTGCAGCACATGGATCGTGGGATGTTTTGCCGCCAATTCATCAGCCAGCTTCCCGGTGCCATCGGGTGAGTTATCATCCACCACCAGCAACTCGACCGGCACGGGCAAGCGCAACAACCGTTCCGCCAAAGGCGGCAGGTTCTCCCGCTCGTTATAAGTCGGCACGATGACCAGCGTTTTATTCATCAGGCAATGACGGCAGACAATTAACCAATCGCCTGCTGAAAACAAGCCGATTTGTTTCATTGCAAGTCTGCGCCAGCCTTGCTTAACCTTCCAGCCGCATGGTGGCTTCGATGTTCCAAAATATAATGTCCTTGGGCGGTTTGATCAGCCTGCCCGCCTTCGGACTTTTCTTCCTGTTCCAACTCTGGATGTGCATTGACGCCGTCCGCCGGGGCGAATGGCTGTGGGCCGTCTTCATCTGGTTTTTTCCGATGATCAACGCGGTGCTCTATTACTTCATGGTTTATCGCGCCTCCTCCTCCGCCACGCGCGGCTTCGAACTCCCCGGCGCGGGCAATCGAAAACGCATCAAGGAACTCCAGGCGCAAATTCATCACCTCGACAAGGCCCACCATTATTTTCAACTCGGCGACGTTTATTTCCGGCAAGGCAAACTGGACAAGGCCGAAGCCGCCTACCGCGCCTCCCTCGAACGCGACCCGCAGGATATTGACGCCCGCGCCCACTTCGGGCAATGCCTGTTGCGCCTGAAAAAGCCCGCCGAAGCCCGCCCCTTCCTCGAAGGCGTCTGCGCCGAAAATCCCAAGCACGATTACGGCTACTCCATGATGGCGCTCGCCGAAACCTTGACTGCGCTCAACGAACCCAAAGCCGCCATCGCCGCCTGGCTCCAAGTCACCGCCAACAATCAATACCCCCGCGCCAAAGTTCAACTCGCCGAACTCTATCTTGCCGGCAACCAACCCGACCTCGCCCGCGCCGAGTTAAAAGACGTCCTCGCCGACGACGCCCACGCCCCTGCCTACCAACGCAAACGCGACCGTGTATGGGTCAGGCGTGCGAGAAGTTTGAGCAGCAAGTTAAAGTGAGATTTGAGCTGTTTTGGTGAGAAACTCCGCGCCGAAATGGTTTAGGGCGGGATGGGCCGGGCGACGCAGTTTTTCATTTTTTTCACCCAGATGCGGGCGAAAGCGGGCGGAGGCGGACTTAGGCGTTGGTTGGCTTGTTTTTAAAGGGTGAAATGTCTGTTTGGCGGGGAATTGACCTATCAATCCCTCGTCCCAACCCCTGTCAGCCCCATTTCAAAGAGCGCGTGCCTCCCGTCGCTCACTACTCACGAGGGAGGCTCTACCCCAGGGGTTGGCGGGGGCAAGTATTTTCGGATGATGGCAGGGGGATTTGCCGCGAAAGAACGCATAGAACGCAAAGGGGTGAGGGGATGGGTGGCCGCGAGAGGGTGCAAAAAAACGAGGATGGAGAATTGAGGATGGAGGATGGTGAAGAGGGCTGAATCGCAGGGCGCG
>JAQGPB010000646.1 GCA_028293265.1 Pedosphaera sp.
CAATCGAAGCCAGGCAAAAAGCCTTGCGTTTTCGGTGGCGACATTCGCTCTCCGGTCAGGGAAAAGTCGTGGCGGGCGGTGAATAATTCTGCTTGCGGATGGATGCGTGCCCGCAATACTTCATGCATATGATCCAGAGCACGGGTTCAACGCCGGTCATGGATGCTGCGTCGGTGGGGCAACCGAAACCTGCGGCAATCAGTTCACGGTTGCTTTCGTTGGATGCGTATCGCGGCTTTGTCATGCTGCTCATGGCTTCGGATGGGCTCAACTTTTCCCGCATTGCGGAAAAAATGCCGGACAGCCATTTGTGGCGGTTTCTCGGTTATCAAACGGAACATGTGGAGTGGCGCGGGTGCAGTTTGTGGGACTTGATTCAACCTTCATTCACGTTTCTGGTGGGGGTTGCGCTGCCGTTTTCGCTGGCCAAACGCAGGGCGGGCGGGCAGCCGTTTCAGGCGATGCTGGGACATGCGATCTGGCGGGCATTGGCCCTGACTTTTTTGGGCGTGTTCCTTCGCTCGCTGGACAAGCGCCAGGCGTATTTCACTTTTGAGGATACACTCAGCCAGATCGGGATGGGGTATGTCTTTCTTTTCCTGCTCGCATGGACCACGCCGAAAATACAGTGGGTGAGTTTGGCGGCCATTTTGGTTGGGTATTGGGCTGCGTTCGCTCTATATCCGCTGCCGCCGGCGGGTTTTGATTATCAAAGCGTCGGCGTTCCGGAGAATTGGCCGCATCTCACCGGTTTTGCAGCGCATTGGGACAAGAACACGAATTTCGCCGCGGCTTTCGACCAGTGGTTCCTGAATCTTTTTCCCAGGGAAAAAACGTTTCATTTCAACGGGGGCGGTTATCTGACGCTGAGTTTTGTGCCGACGCTTGGCACCATGATATTGGGATTGTTGACCGGCCAGTTCCTGCGACAACCGAAGCCTCAATTCGATAAAATCAAGGTGATGTTTGCGGCGGGCATCGGCTCTCTTGCGCTGGGGGCGTTGCTGGACGCGACCGGCATCTGTCCTTCCGTCAAGCGGATCTGGACGCCATCCTGGGTGATTTTCAGCGGTGGTTGGACGCTCATTTTGCTCAGCTCCTTTTATGCAATCATTGATTGGAAAGGCTGGAAGCGATGGGCCTTTCCGCTGGTGGTGGTGGGCATGAACTCGATTGCCATGTATGTGATGGATCATCTTTGGGACAACTCCATCAGAAGAATGCTGCCAATCTTTCTGGGCCGGGACATCTACGACATTTTTGGCCAGACCTATGCGCCGGCCACGGAACTGCTGCTGATGCTTTTGGTCCTGTGGTTTTTCTGCTATTGGATGTACCGCCGCAAGCTGTTCTTGAAGGTGTGAACCGGCACAAGCTTGACGCCGTCCGACGGGCTGATATACAAACGCAAGTGAGCGGGTGCGGGCAACGTCAGTTTGCGTTGCAGCCGCGTTCCGCTTGCCCGTCCGGCAGCGCGGGTATTTCGCCATGAAGCAGCGCGTTGATGTTCTCAACTTCTTCCTGATCTGGATAACGCTGGGACTGGCCTTGGCCTGGCCGTTCCAGTTGTTTCTTTTTTCCTACATCGTGCTCGGGCCGCTGCATTACCTCACCGAAATAAACTGGCTCGACCAGCAGAATTATTTCCTGCGGCCAAAGGACCGCAATGCGTTTATCTGGACGATGATCACCATCGTCGCGGCGCTGGCGATCTGCACATTTCTTCCCGAGATGGACAAATGGAATCTCACGCGTCCGTTTCATGATGCGGTTTTCAGCGGGCCGGGCAAGGCAGTTGGCGAGTTGGTGCGGTTTAGCTATCTGCTGGTGTTGCTGGCTTTTGTGATGTCGGCGGCATGGGTGCTGACGGATAGCTGGCTGTTGCGGGCGATTGTCATGGCCTTTTGCCTGCTCAGTTCGCTTTTGTTTTACAAGGAGACCAACGTGGCCATTGTGTTTGGGATACTGCTGCCAACCATCATACATGTGTTCTTTTTCACGATCTGTTTCATGCTTTATGGCGCGTTGAAATCGAAAAGCGGGTGGGGCCATGCGAATGTGGTTTCGATGTTTTTGGTGCTGGCGGTGATTGCGATGACGCATCCCGGCGCGCAACTGGAACTGTCGAAGCCGGTGATTGAACTGACCATTCTCAGTGAATTCGACAAGGTGAACCTCGCGATCAACCGGTATCTCGGCAACCTGGGCGGCGGCCCGCTTGATGCGAATTCACCAGCGTTCTTGAAGGTGCAATCATTCATCGCCTTTGCTTATACCTATCACTACCTCAACTGGTTTTCCAAGACGTCCATCATCAAATGGCACCGGGTGACGAAGAAGAAACTTGTTTTGTCGGTGATGGTGTGGGTCACGTCGGTGGGTTTGTTTGCCGTTGATTATCGGCTGGGTTTTGCGGCCAGCTTTGCGTTGAGCGTTCTGCATATCCTGCTGGAATTTCCGCTGAATTACGTTTCGATGCAGGGAGTGTTCGGTGCGTTGAAGGTGAAGAAGCCTGCGCGTGCGGGAAAATTGGTGCAAAAATACTGATCACCCTCTTCTCTTCAATTCGAGGCTCACCTCCTCGCCCATCTCTTTTCGACCACTTGCGAACCGTTGCCGCTGATGGTTTTGCAATGTTGGCATTGGCGCTTGTCAGATTCAGAGGTAAATTTTCAGCATGACAGGAGAGCGCAAACAAAATTCGCCGGGAACCACCGGGCAACCCCCTGGAACCGCCTTGGACACGTTGAATGCGGAACTTCAAGCCAAGGGCAACGCGCCCGGGGCTCGTCGTCGCCGGATGGAAGCGGGCATCGAAGCGAAGGCGAAAAAGCGCCGCAGCAGCGAGGCCCCGGTATCCTCCGCTTTTAAGCCGCATGGTTGAGTGTCTCCATAGTCGTCCAAACCAGTGTCAATTTCCGGAAACTGTTCCAATCCGATGCAGGTCAAGGAAGGGCCGGCAGCGGAAAGAAGTGCAACAATGAACGAATCCCCGTGAGATTTCTCCGCTGCATTCCAGGTCAACAGCCGCCGGTTTCTCGAATGAAGCCGGCCAGGCGAAGCAGCCGAAAAGAACGTGGGTGAACACCCATGATGGCCCGCCATTGTGGAGGCACTATTTTTGTAGTGAGGAAAGGAGTGGTGGCTGGGCGGCGTCAGAAAAAGTCGAAAGAATGAACAGAATATTTTTTCTGATCATGCCGGTGACAGGCCCGGGTGGAGGCGACGCATTGGGTGTTCGCGAACCGCTCGTTGCGCTGCCCCTTTGGAGCATTTGTGGGACAACGATTGTAATTCTCCTGCTGTCCGCCGAGGCGGGTTTCTTGCTGGGCAGGCATCGTGGGCGTTGTTCAGAAAAGCCGCCCATGGCACCCATCACTGAGATTGTTACGGCGATGTTTGGATTGCTGGCGTTCATGCTGGGATTCACGTTCAGCCTTGCAGCCTCCCGTTTCGATGCCAGAAGAGTCTTGGTCATCGAGGAGGCCAACGCCATTGGCACGACCTACCTGCGTGCCGGGCTGCTCTCGGAACCTTATCGTACGGAGATTCGCAAACTGCTGCGCGAATATGTGAAGGCCCGCGTCACGTCCGTGCAATCGGGCGAAATCCCGCAAGGGATGGCGCGGGCTGATGAGATGCAGGAACGGCTATGGGCCGAGGCGGTGGCGGCCGGCGGGAAAAATCCGGGCTCGATTCTCACCGGCTTGTTCATCTCCTCGTTGAATGAGGTGATTGACCTGCACGCGAAACGAATAGCGTTTGGCCTGCGAAACCATATTCCGACCAGCATCTGGGCTGCGTTGTGTTTCCTTGCGGTCTGCACCATGGGGACGATGGGCTACCATACGGGGCTGGCTGGGGCTCGCAGTTTGCTGGTGATTATTCCTTTGGTGCTCACCTTTTCCTCGGTCTTGTTTTTGATCGCTGACCTCGACCACCCCCAGAAGGGATTGCTCAGAGTGAGCCAGCAGGCCCTGATTGACCTTCTGGACAAGTGGAATGCCAAGGGCCCTGAATCGAGGTTTCCTCAAGTTTCTCCTGTCCTGGTTCAAAGCGACGAAACCGTTATAACCCTCTACGAAAGCTGACCATGGAAGCGGCGGCCCGGGAAATTCTAAAACGTATATCTCATCTTGCAGGGCGAATCGAGGGGCCACTCTCATACCGGATCGTCATCCAACCGTTGGTTGCCGCTGTGCTCGCGGTCCGCGCCGGGTTGAGAGACGCCCGAGCAGGCCGCCCCGCCCATGGGTGGGCCATCATCACCGGTTCAGCCAACCGAGGCGAGCTGTTGCGGGAAAGTTGGAAAGACGTATCCAAGCTTTTCATCGTCGCGGTCATCATTGACTTGATATACGAAATCATCGCTTTGGGGCGGATTTACCCAGGCCAATCGCTGGTGGTCGCGGCCACTCTGGCTTTGATCCCTTATATGCTGATCCGCGGCCCGGTGAACCGAGTTGCCCGGCGCTGGCAGCACTGGAAGGAACTG
Organism: Pedosphaera sp.; assembly: GCA_028293265.1. The sequence continues at coordinate 4,496 of JAQGPB010000646.1, forward strand.
CGACCATGAACGAAGAGATAAAAAAAGCGGGCTTGAAGCAGAAATTCGTCCACGAACTGATCGAGTATTGGGTCACTTTTTTGTATCTGGCATTTTTTTTCGGAGCGTTTGCCTGGTATCGAAGATTGATACTGGCCGAATATCAAATCAGCTACTTGCATTATGGGATGGCCGTGGTCGAGGCGCTGGTCCTGGCCAAAGTCATCCTGATAGGCGATGCCATGCACCTCGGGCGCAGGCTTGAAGAAAAGCCTTTGATTGTTCCAACCTTGTACAAGACGGTTTTGTTTAGCATATTCGTGGGGTTGTTTAGCGTGCTTGAGCATACCATTGGCGGGCTGGTGCATGGGAAGGGACTGGCGGGAGGTTTTAATGAACTGAGGAGTGAAGGCATATACGAATTGCTCGCCCAGTGTTTGGTGACCTTCTTCGCGTTCATACCCTTCTTCGCCTTCAAGGAGTTAGGCCGGCTGCTGGGTGAGGGGAGGATTCGCAAACTGTTTTTTCAAAAAAGAGCGGTGCCGGAATCCGGGTTCTCCCCAGGCTCCAGCCCGGAACAGGCGGCGGGCTGATACCCGAATTATTACGATGGGTTGCCATGGGTTATGTCATAGCCGGTTGCAATGTCATCGTCGCGGCGGCAAGCATCTTCATTCTTCAAAACGCTGCCCGGCGGGCCCGTGATTCCAGCACCGCCAAGTCTTGAATCAAAACTGCACGAACTCAAGGTGGGGACTGACGTCACCCCCGAGGACACGAAACGACGGAGCGTGGACGAGGCGCAGAAGCTTCTTAACGAGATCAAAGATTTGAATACGGGTGCTTTTGCCGGTTTTTGGGGCAACCCGGTCGTCGGCGCCCTGCTGTTCCCCAGCGGCGGCATGGCTCTGATAGAGCTTATAACTTCTTACTTAAAGAATCGGTAAGCGCAACCTGGGCCGTGTGCGAGGCGATTCACTCCGGGCTATCTTTCAGCTTTGCTAATCTGCTGAAGTTATTTGGCAATCTCCATGTCTTGGAGTTGGTGCAGGATTTTTCGATGGGCGCTGGTGAAAGCGAGGGTGTCGAGTTGGGCAAGTGGCAGCCAGACGATTGCGGATTGCGGATTGCGGATTGCGGATTTGGGGATGGCAGCACGGAACGCTTGCAGGGTAATTCGATAGCGGGTGATGGTGTGGCGGATGGTGCAGAGTTCGGTGAGGTGGTTGAGGCGCAAGCCCAAATGCTTGCGGGCGAGTTGGGCGGGGGTGGAATTATCGGCAGCGGTGATTTCGAGGTTGGGGAATTCCCAGAGGTGGGCGTTGACCTGGCCGGCGCGGCGTTGGCGGACGAGGTAGTGTCCGCGATTTTGGATGACGAAGGCGATGAATTGGCGCGCGGTGGCGGCGGCGCGGGGGCCGAGGTTGGGAAGCTGGTCAACGCGGTGGGTGCGGCGGGCGTTGCAACTGGCGCGGACGGGGCAGGCGGGGCA
>JAQGPB010000663.1 GCA_028293265.1 Pedosphaera sp.
AGGGCGAGGGTGTAGTCATGCTTCAAAGCCACGTAAACACCGGGACCGCCCGCCCAACTCAGGTCGTTGGCAAACCGGTAATCGAAAGCGCCCGGCGACCGGATGGCGTATTGCACGCTCGCGGTTAAAAAAAACTTCTTCCACCGCGCGACCATGCCGGAGCCGATAAGTCCATCCACCGAGCCGGACCCGTAGGTCAAGTCGTGGCCGCCGATGCCAGCGGCAAAATCGGGCTCGTTGGGATCAAGGTGATGCGCGTTGCCGGTAGGCAGTTTCAGCCCGGCCAAGGCCGACCAGGTGAAGGTGTAATCTTCGCGGAGCTTTTGGTAAAGCCGCGCGTTTCCGATCAGCGCCATGTCGCCGATGCCGGTTTCGGTGAGATTGCCGCTGGCCGATGAGCCATAAGCGCGATGGATGAGCGGCAGGCTCAGTTGCAGGCCGAAGCGGTCGTCGAAGTTGTAGCCCGCGAAGACTTGCGAAACGGAACTGTAGATATATTCCCCATCGTTCATGATTTTGCGGCCATTCACCTGGAGCGTGTTGAAATAAGTCAGTTGTTCAGCCACTCCGCCGAAGAAGCCCGAACCGCCGCCGCCTTGGGCTTCGGAGGCAGCGTAAACCGAGCACAAATCACAAGCCAGCGCCGGTTGCGCACCCGCAGCCGCCAGCAGGACCAACACCAAAGTTTCTGATTTCATTTGAATTGAATTTGAAAATTGTGAGAACCGCGCCAGCGGGTCTCGGATTAAGGGAAAACCAACGGCCCATGCCGGACAGGCGCGGGCAACGAAAACTGAAGTTGATCAGGCGCGGAATGCGCGGGGCGGGGGAACGGGAGGTGTCTCGGTAAAAGAAGCGCCGGTAATGGCGCGCTCAGCGCACAATGGGAAATGCGCGGGTGCAACGAGGGCGAGAGCCGCTGATTGGCGGAGAAATTCGAGTTTCTTCAAATCAATCTGCGTGTCGGATTTTTTTTCAGATTGCCGGCCGCTGGCAATGCGTTTGCACAAGGCGCAGGGATGTTTGCCGTCGAAGGTTTTTTCCAAGGCTTCCGGGAGAGGAGAGATGCGCGCATTGTCCGCCAACATCGTGGCCCATGCCACGGATTGGAGCACGGCCCAATGGGTTCCTGTGGCGCTGAGGAGCGCCAGGATCAGCAGCCAATGGCCGATGCGTGAGAACACGTCCGCTTTATCAGGCAGGATGGAATGATTGTCAAGCCGTCTGCGGGCTGGATGCCTTGGCCAATTTTTTGACGAGCACTTTGGAATTACGCCCGCTCTGGTCATATTTTTCACGGCGCGATGGCGGCAAATCATCCGGTGTGCCTTCGGTGAAGCCGGCCTTGGATTGGAAATAAGTGAACGCCTGGGTCGAGAGCGTGAGCAGCTCGCTCATGCCCAGTTCGCGCGCCTTGGTCTCGACGAATTGAATCATTTTTTGACCGATGCCCTGGTTCTCGTGCGAAGGGCTGACGTAAAGGCAGGCCAGCTCGCCTTTGTTGACCTCGGGATAAGAATGCAACGCCACGCACGCGACCGGATTTTTATCAATCTCAAAAATATAATAGTCGTTGAGCTGCTTCTCGATGACCGTCCGGGTGCGCTTGACCAGTTCCGCATTCTCGACGGAATTTTTGGTCAGCATCTGGATGCTGCGGATGTCCTTCTTCTTGGCCGCGCGGATCTGCTGATATTCGTTCGCGTAAATCAGCGTGCCGATGCCTTCGTTCGAAAACACCTCGGCCAGCAGGCCTTCGTCCACGTGGCCGTTGATGACGTGGACACGCTGGACGCCCGCGTTGCAGGCGGCGGCGGCGTGGCGGGCCTTGGAAAACATCTCCGGCGCAAAACCTTGTTTGGCGAGGAGGGCGTTCAAGTCAGCCACAATCATATGGCGGATCAACTGCCCCTGATGGATCAATCCATCTTGCGTGGTGATGAAAATCAATTTTGTCGCCTTCAATGCGTCCGCGACGGCCACCGCGACGCTGTCGGAATTGACGCGATACGTTTTGCCGTCGCCATCGAAGCCGAGCGGGGGAATCACTGGAATGATGCCCTGTGCGAGCAATGTCTGCAGCAGTTCGACATCCACGCGTTCGACCTTGCCGGTGAAAAGATGGTCCATGCCCTGGATGATGCCGAGGGGATGCGCGATGATGGCATTGGAAGAGGCGGCGCGAAGGTCGTTCGCGGAAAGGCCTTCCAGAATTTCATGCGTCAAACGGTTCGCGGCGGTCAGCGCGAGCTTCAACGTCTCCGCGTCGGTGATGCCGCTGCCGTCCAAGTCCGAGGCCTTGACATTCTGCTCCTCGGCGAGCGCCTTGACCTGCGCTCCCGCGCCATGCGCGAGCACCACGCGGATGTTCAGCGAACGCAGCACTGCGACATCGAGCAGGATGTTCGCGAAATTTTCGTCCGTGATGATCGCGCCGTCAATGCTGAGAATGAAGGTTTTTTCCCGGAAGCGCGGAATGTATTGCAGGATGCCCCGCAGGTCGGTCAGTTTCACTTTGGTTGTTAGTCAGTTCGGTTGCCGGGATGATAAGTAAACGCTTTTGGCGGGGATTCAATACAAATCTCCGGCGGCGCGACTGTCAGGCATGGCGGACAAAATCTTGGACTGACATTCCGATATCCTTGGCAATTTGGCGCAGGAGAAATGGTGAAATATCCCGGCCGGAGTGAAATGGAACCGTTGTGCCCCTGCCGTCAGCGTGGCGATATTGTTTGTGCGAACCGCGCTGCCTGACCTCGATAAAACCGAGATTGGAAAGAATTCGGGCCACTTCACGAGGTTTCAGCACCGGAACGTTACCCATGGTCAGGCGACACTGACGGTTTGGGTACCAATGAACTCGGCTTCCAGTTTTGGTTCTCCATCTTCCAGCAGCATCGCCACGACTTCGCGCAAATTCTGATTTAGCTCCTCCAGTGTCGCGGCTTGAGAATGAGCGCCGGGAAAACCGGGGATGAATCCGACAAACAAGTTTGTCTCCGGACACCGCTCCACCACTGCCGTATAAGTTTTCATCTCAATCGCAGCATAACATTCGCCCATGTGCTGTCAATGAGGTCCGATTTGGCCGGTTACAAAACTTTTTTCAACGCTGCCAAACAACGGGTGTTCTCCTTGGTTGTGCCGATTGAAATGCGGATCCATTCGGGCATTTGATAGCCGCCCAAGGGACGCACAATCACGCCCTGTTTCTGCAGTTCATTGAACACGCGCTGGCCTACGCCGACACGCTCCAGAATGAAATTGGCTGCCGAGGGTATGAATTCCACGACCCTCGGCTGCAAGTTGTCGGTGAATAACCGCAGTCCTCCGGCATTGTTCGCACGCGTTTTTTTTACGTGTTCGGCATCGCCCAACGCCGCGAGCGCGCCGGCTTGGGCGATGGAGTTGATGTTGAATGGCTGCCGGATTTTTTCCAATGCCGCGATCAATTCGGGCTGGGCGATGCCGTAGCCGAGCCGCAATCCGGCGAGGCCGAAAATTTTTGAAAACGTCCGCATGAGGAGCAGGTTCGGATGTTTTCCAGTGCGGATCACGGCGAGCAAATCAACCGGTGCTTCGAGAAATTCGATGTACGCCTCATCCATCACCAGCAAAACATTCTTCGGCACATCGTTGACGAGGCGCAGCAACTCTTCGCGTGGGGCAAGCGTGCCGGTGGGGTTGTTGGGATTGGCTACGAACACCACTTTCGTGCGCGGCGTGATGGCGGCGAGCATGGCGGGCAGATCGTGGCCGTAATTTTTCGCCGGAACCACAATCGGATTCGCGCCAAACAGCCGCGTGAAGATGGGATAAACCGCAAAGCAATATTGTGACATGACGACGTCCGCGCCCGGCGCCATCAACGCATGGCCGATAAATTCGATGATCTCGTTCGAGCCGTTGCCAAGGATGAGGTTGGTCGTGTCGAGGCCGAGTTTTTCGGCGAGCTTTTGCTTCAGATAAAACGCGTTGCCGTCCGGGTAGAGGTGAAGGCTGGCAATGGCCTTTTGCATGGCGGCCAGTGCGGCAGGGGAGGGGCCGAGCGGGTTTTCGTTGGAAGCCAGCTTGATGATGTCGTGCGGCGGGAGGCCGAGTTCGCGGGCCACTTCTTCGATGGGCCGCCCCGGCTGATACACCGGCACATTTTGCAACGCGGGATTGAGAGGCAAAGGTGAAGACATGTCAGAGCGAGTTCAGGATTTTCTGCACGTCCACATTTTTTGCGATCAAATCGCGGATGAGGGTGATTTTTTCGACATCACCAGGGCGAGTTTTGACGGTCAAATCGTGGACCTTGGAAGCGACTTGGTAACTATCCTCCTCGGCCAGCAATACCGGAATGGGCATGGTGCGAATGGCTTTGAGGATGCTGGCGGAGGGCCGCAGATTTCCCGTAAGCACAATTCCCGCCATCTTCTTCCCCTTCTGACCATCAAGACTTGTTCGCGCGGCCAGGATGATGTCTTCGCGGTCACCGGGAGTGATGAGCAGCACGCCGGGCTTAAAGAGGCTCAGCGCATTTTGTGCGCCCATTGCCCCAACGGACACTCCCTCGACCAAATTTTGCATGCCGCCGCCCTGGTTCAACATCTGCGCGTGCAACTCCTCTCGGATGAGTTCCACCGTAGGGTTGGACAAGACCTGATGATGCGGAATGACGCCGAGCAATTCGAGTCCCTTGCGCTTGAGGCCGCGCCGGGCAAAGTCGCTGATGTATTCCACCTTAGTCCCCAAAACCTTGTTCAGAATGACGCCGATGATTTCGACCCCTTCCTTCTCGAACAACGCCTGGTTCAACGCCACTTCGTCAATCGGCTTGCCGATTCCGCCCTGCGTGACGATGATGACCTTCGCCCCGACCACCTTTGCGACCTGTGCGTTTGATAAATCGAAGACTGAACCCACGCCTGCGTGTCCCGAGCCTTCGCACAGCACAAAATCCTTTTCCCACGCCACGCGGTCAAAAGCTTTCTGGATTTTTTTGACCAACGCCTCGTTGTTGGATGACTGCAGATATTTGCGCGTGAAATCCGGCTCGACCGCGATCGGGCTCATGTCCACCAGCGGGCAATTGAGCCGGAACACGCTGTCCATCAGCACGGTGTCCTCGTCAATTTTCTGCTCCTCGATTTCGACGAACCGCTGGCCGACCGGCTTGATGTAGCCGATACGCGGGTAAAATTGTTGCAGCGCGGAAATCAATCCGAGCGACGTGGTGGTCTTGCCGTCGTTCTGGCGGGTGGCGGCGATAAAGACGCGCGGGGTGGTTGTATTCATGCGCATGGGCGGTTCACTCTCAAGGCGGGACAAGGCCCGTCATTCCCCCGGCAGGCTTGAGCCAGCGCCGGGATAAAGTTTGGCGTATTCGATGGATTGCAGACCCACAATCGCGGCTACGCCCAGAATGTCATGGGCGTTGGAACCGCGGGAAACGTCCGCAGCGGGACGATCCAAGCCCAGCAGGATTTGCCCGTAAGCATTGGCGCGGGCGACGTGCTGGATCAACTTGCTCGCGATGTTGCCGGCATTCAAATCGGGAAAAATGAGCACCGTGGCGTTGCCCGCGACTTTGCTCTCCGGCAATTTGCGCGAGGCAATTTCCGGGATCAATGCTGCGTCCACCTGCAGCTCGCCGTCGAAGTCCGCCTCCACCTTGAATTCAGCGGCTTTTTTTTCGGCCAGCGCGGTTGCGGCTTGGACGCGTCCGATGGAAGGGTGAGTTGCGCTGCCCTTTGTCGAGAATGAAAGCAGCGCCACGCGTGGACGCGTGCCCATGATCTGCCGTGCCAATTGCGCCGTTGAAACCGCGATGTCCGCCAGTTGGTCCACCGTCGGTTCGGGAATCACGCCGCAATCCGCCATAAACAAAATGCCATTCTCGCCGAAGCGCGTGTCCTCGACCTCCATCACCATGCAACTTGATGCCGTGGCCGTGGTCGGGGCGACCTTGATGATCTGGAACAATGGCCGCAGCACGCTGCCGGTGATCTGGTTCGTGCCGGAAACCAAGCCATCGGCCTGGTGCATCGCCACCATCATGGCGCCGTAATAATTGGGGATGAGCATTGCCTCGCGCGCTTCCTGGGCCTTGAGGCCCTTGAAACGGCGCAAGGCCTCGAACCGGCGTACAAAACTATCCAGGTCTTCGCTCTCGGCGGGATTGATGATCCGCACGCCTTCCAGCGAGACATTCAGGCTTTGCGCCGCTTCCTTGATCTTGGTGCGGTCGCCCAGCAAAATGGGAACACCCAACCGCAGCGAATGAAACTGGCGGGCGGCCTGCAGGACGCGCGGCTCCGTTCCCTCCGGAAACACAATCCGTTTGGGATGCCGCTGCAATTTTTCAATGACACTGCCGATAAAACGCATGGGAGTTAAGTAACCGAGGAGGAGGGAAACTGCAAACGTAAACGGCCAGGGAAACTCCGTGTCAAGTTTGGTCCAAAACTTTGCGAACTGCCGCGCCGAACCAAACTTCACTTTTTTACGCAGAAGGCGGGCAAATGCGGGCGGAGGCGGACTTAGGCGACGGTTGGCTTGATTTTATTCGATGAAACGCAAGTTGTGCGGAGATTCCCTGCCATTCCCCGCAACCCGCTGCCGTTTTCAAAGAACAGCCCGACGTCCGGCACGGGGCATCATAGCACACTTTGGATGCAGCGCAAATTTTGAGACCGGGTTTATGGCATGACCGAAGCGGGTGGACAAATACTCTATTGGCAATCGTTAATCTGGATAGATCAGTGCGATTGCTTGCCGACGGTGCTTGCGATAGATGCGAAAGTCGCTGTCCAGCGTGAATACGGTGGCGTCTCGGTGCAACTCCGCCATTCGCACCAGACAAGCGTCCGCCAACGACATGGGTACGCTTTCATAGCGGCGGAGCAGTTGCCCCACAGCGGGAAGTTCGGTAAGCAGGTTAAAATCCGGGACCACAAGCCCCCGTTCCAAGAGCGCCAGCAATTTGTCGGTGCCCCCATGCGTTTGCTGCAACAGGAAGAACGCTTCTCAGCGCCGCATCACAAGTCCGCAATGGGCTGGTGAGGCGATGAAACACCATTTCTGCCCAATCATGGTCATTGTCGTCACGCCTGAGGTAGGCCACCAAAGGGCCAGCGTCGGCGATTACCGTTTCCATGAACCGTAACCGTTCAGATGCTTTTTGTTCCTCGCAAGGTCACGGGGCCCGCCGCCCGCGCCGCCGCACAGGTCCCGGCTCAGCTCGTAAAGGGATGAACTGCCAGTCGCGTGGGCTTGGGCCGCCTTCAAACGGTGCTCCA
>JAQGPB010000039.1 GCA_028293265.1 Pedosphaera sp.
GCCTGGGTGAATGTTAAAGCTCATCCCGCAGGATCTGGTGTGGGGAGGCTCTGATTGGTTTTCATGAATGGAAATTATTAGTGACTCCTCACGTTGTCTCCTACCAAGAGAGGCTGTTACCCGCCCGGTTTCGGATCAACCTCGTAGCCTTGCTCGCGCAGGCGTTGGAGTTTGTAAAGGAGGGCGCGGCGGCTGATGCCAATGGCCTTGGCAGTTTCGGTGCGGTTGAAATTATTTTTGCGGAGCGCTTCGAGGACGGCGGTGCGTTCGATTTCGTCCAGGCGATGGGCATCGCCCGGTTCGCGACCGGCTGCACCCGGTCCGGCTGCCGCTTGGACGCGGGCGGGCAGATGCTCGGGCAGAATCAATTCGCCGCCGGAAAGGAGCGCGGCGCGTTCCATGGCGTTGTGGAGTTCGCGCACATTGCCCGGCCAGGGATAACGTTCGAGGGAATCCGCGGCCAAGGCGGAAAGTCGCGCACGGCCCCTGGTCAACCCGGCGATGATCTGGCTGGCCAGCGGCAGGATGTCCTCGCGCCGTTCGCGCAAGGGCGGGATGTTCAACTCGACCACGTTCAGCCGGTAATAGAGGTCTTCGCGGAAACGCCCGTTCTTGACCTCCTCCTCCAGGTTGCGGTTCGTCGCCGCGAGGATGCGGGCGTTGACGCGGATTTCGGTGTTTGAGCCGATGCGTTGGAACCGCCCGTCCTGCGCCACGCGGAGCAGCTTGGCCTGGAGCTGCGGCGACATCTCGGCGATCTCGTCCAAAAAAATCGTGCCGCCATTGGCGATTTCAAAACGCCCGATGCGCTGGGCGACGGCGCCGGTGAACGAACCTTTTTCATGCCCGAACAATTCGCTTTCGAGCAGGGTTTCGGGAATCGCCGCGCAGTTCACCTTGACCAGCGGGCCGGCCGCGCGCGGGCTCCAGGCGTGGATGACGTCGGCCAGAATTTCCTTGCCGACACCGCTCTCGCCAGTAATGAGCACGCGGCTCTCGGACGGCGCAATGAGCGAAGTGTCGCGAAAAATCGCCTGCATGAGCGGGCTTTGGGCGATGACATTGGGCGGGAGCTGGCGGTTCTCGTTGAATTTTAAAGTCTGCCGGGAAAGCCCCGTGGCCTTGCGGACGGCGGCGAGAAGCTGATCCAAGTCAATCGGCTTGGCGAGATAATCCACCGCGCCGTCGCGGATGGCGTTCACGGCGTCGCGCACGTCCGTGTAAGCGGTGACGAGGAGAATGGGCAGATGCGCATGTTCCTTGCGGGCCTGGCGAAGGGTTTCGAGGCCGGACATGCCGGGCATCCGGACGTCGGAAATCATCATGTTGATTTCCTCGGCGCGTAAAACGGCGAGGGCGCGTTCGCCGGAATCCACGACGGTGGTGTTGAGTCCCTGGCTAGTGAGAAACGAATTAAGCAAACTACGCTGGCCGGGGTCGTCGTCCACAATCAGAATGCGTGGCGTAGCGACCGGCGCGGGCTGTGTTGGTTGCGATTTGGGAACTTCGGGCGGCATCGCTCAACTTTTCATCGCGAGCTTGACATGGGTGATGCGGAAGCAGGCGCCGGCGGGCTGGTTCGGCAGGCATTGGATTTCCCAGCCATGGGCCAGCACGATTTGCTGCACCACCGCCAGGCCCAGGCCGGTCCCCTCCTCGTGCGTGGTGAAATAAGGTTTGAAAATCTCCGTGCGGTGCTCGGGAGCGACGCCGGGGCCGTTGTCGGCAATTTCAATGTAGGCCTCGGTGTTGCTCTGTTTGCCGCCACGGATGCGGATTTCGCCGTTGGCCTGCACGGCCTGAGTGGCGTTGAGCACGAGGTTGAACAGGGCTTGGCGGAGAAGTTGTTCGTCGGCCTCGATGACCAGGTCTTCGGCCAGATTTTCGACGCGGACTTTTTTCTCCTCGATGTCGTAGTTCAACGCGCGGGTGACTTCGCCAACGACGGAATTGAGGCGGGTGGAGGCGCGGCGGACTTCGCGCGGGCGCGAGTAATTGATGAACTCATTCAACTGCGCGGCGACGCGGTCGGTCTCGTTGATGATTTCCTTGGATTTGAGGCGGATTTCGGGTGACGCGTCGTTTTGCTTGGAAATCATCTGGGCAAGGCCCCGTACAATGTTAAGAGGATTGCGCGTTTCGTGCGCGAGCCCGGCGGCGGCCAGATTCATTTCCTTCAAATGCGAATTCAACTCGCTGGCGCGGATGAGGCGGATCTGCAATTCCGAGGTTTTGCCGGCGTTGCTCCAAGCCAGCCCGTAACCGACCACGGAAACTGTGGCCAGCAATCCGATGAAGGTGCGGAGCCAGAAGTCCCGGTTGATGGCTGCGTTCACCGTATCTGTGGGCATCACCATGATAAAATCGTGGGCGCTTTTGTTCTGGCGCATGGTCTTGATCTCCTCTTCGGTGAACCGGGGCCGGCCCCGGCCACGGCGGAAGACATCGGGCTCATTCGTACCGGGCGGAGGACCGTTCGTGAAGCCGGTTGACACCATGGCAAAATTCGTGGGAGGCGGGCCGTTGGTGCCAAACCACTGGGGCGGGCGGTTGGACTGAAACTCGCTGGCGGACATGATGATGTTGGTCATGCCCAAATCCACCAAGTTCACGAGCGTCACGGTTTGGGCCTTGTCATCCCAAAGTTCCCCGCTGGAAACGCTGGCAAGTTCGCTCTTGGGAAAGTCAATCGGGGCGCCGGCCGAGGCGACTTTCTCGCCGGCGGCATTGAGCAGTTCGATGGAATTGACCTCGCCTTGCTTGACGAGTTCGTGGAGCCAGCTTTCAATGCGCTCCTTGGAGGCAAACAGGCCGCGCGAGCGCATGATAAGGGCGAGCGTGCTGGAGATGTCCTCGGCGCGATGACGCAACGTGGTGCGGGCGGAGCGGCGCACCCCGATATGCTCCGCCGCCTGCCAGCTCATCAAAACGATCCAGATGGCCAGCAGTGTTCCATAGACCAACCAACTGCGGC
>JAQGPB010000046.1 GCA_028293265.1 Pedosphaera sp.
GGTTGCTGCGGTTGGTCTTTCAAACAGCACCCCGCTCCTTTATCGCCGATTTCCCGAAAATCTAGTTTTTACAACAAAGAATCCGCCAAACGCGCGACGCTTTGGAGGGTGCGGATTGCCACCGGGCGGTTGTTCCATTCGACGGGGTCGAGGCGGCGGCTGTGGGCGAAATAGTTTTCCTGGATGGCGCGGAGCCGGGCGGCGACGATGGGGTCGTAGATGAGGATGTTGACCTCGGCGTTCAGGGCGAAGGAGCGGATGTCTATGTTCATCGAGCCGATGAGGATGATGTCGTCGTCTATGCTGAGGTGCTTGGCGTGGAGGAAGCGCGGTTCGTAAAGATGGATGCGGATGCCGGCGCTCAGGAGTTCGTCGTAGTAAGAACGTTGTGCGAACTGGGTGACGCGCTGGTTGGCGTGCGCGGAAAGGACAAGGTCCACCTCGACACCGCGAAAGGCCGCGCATCGAATGGCCTGCAGAAACGGCTCGTCCGGGACGAAATAAGGCGTGGTGATGATGATGCGTTTGCGCGCGGCATAAAGCAGGCTTACCATAAGTTCCTGGCCGTTCTCGCGCTGATAACCGGGGCCGCTGGGAACCAGTTGCGCGATGGATTTGCCGGTGACGGCCGGTTCGGGAAAAAGTTCGGGATGGTCGAGCCGTCCGCCGGCTTCGAAGTAATGGTCGGCAAGAAAAATCGCCTGGAGTTGGGCGACGATGAGGCCGGTGACGCGCACGTTGAGTTCCTCGTTGGGAAAGCCTTTCACAAACTCGGGGTTGACGATGTTCTGCGAGCCGGTATGGCCGATCTGGCCGTCAATGACGGCGAGCTTGCGGTGGTTGCGCAGATCAAAGCGCGCAGCGTTGCGATGGAAAAAATTCACGGGCAACATGGCCTGGACCTCGATTCCCTGCGTGCGCATTTTCGGGGCCAGGTGCCTGAGGGCCTGCTTGGAACCGACGGCGTCCATCAAGACGCGGCATTGGACGCCGCGCTTGACTGCGCGCGCGAGGGCGGCGGTGACCTTTTGCGAGGTTTCGTCATCGCCATAAATGTAATAAAGCAGATGCACGTGGTGTCGGGCGGCTTCGATGTCGGCGACCAACCGGTCAATCGCGCCAGCGTAGTCGGCCAACAGTTCGACGCGATTTCCGCCGAGCGGCTCGAAGTCGCCCAAGCGCGCCGCGAGTGACGCGACCACCGCGGAGTCGGGCGGCAAGGCGCTGCGCGCGAACGTCCGTGTTCCCATCTGGGCCTGAACGGCGCGGATATGTTCCGAAGCGCGAAGCTGGAGGGCGATGCGGCGTTTGGAAACGTAGATGCGCCCAAAGATGGCGTAGAGCACAAGGCCGGGCCATGGCAGCAAAAAAATCAGCAGCAGCCAGGTGCGCGAAGCCGCGGCGGCGCGGCGTTGCGGCACGTATATCAGCATCATCAGGCGAATGGTCCATTCGCTGATGAGATATGGCAGGCTCCAATGCATGGTTTGGCCCATGGATGGGATGATATTGAAAAATGAATAAACGGAAAGGAGGGAAAACATTGAACATCGAAGGGGGCTGCGGAACCGCAGGCGAAGATGCCGGGCAAATTCGCAAAGCGCGAATCCTCCCCTGCCCGGTCGCGGAGGTTGTCAGGGTGGTACAAAGTATGTAACTTATTCTGATTATAGGTCTCTTCAAGGTAATGAGCCTGTTGTTCGGGTGATTGTATTATGCTGATTGACAACGAAATTCAGAACGAGAAGCGCCCTCCTATGCGGGAAATTGAAACCAGGATGAAGATGGAAGGCCCCAAAAGTGAACCGAAGAAATCCTCCAAAGCTATCTGGGTGACAATTGGCGCCTTATGCCTCGTGGTGGCGCTGGCCGTATGGGGCGTGAAACGCCGCCAGGCTGCTGCCGCCCAGGCCGGCGCGCGGACTGGGCAACCGCCCGTCCCCGTTCTGGCGGGCACGGTCGAGCAAAAGGACGTTCCGATTTACCTCGACGGCCTGGGAACAGTCCAGGCTTTCAACACCGTGACGGTTCACGTGCGGGTGGACGGGCAGTTGAAGAAAGTGGCGTTTACGGAGGGACAGGATGTTCATGCGGGCGATTTGCTGGCGCAGATTGATCCCGATCCTTTCCAGACCGCGCTGAACCAGGCGATTTCCAAAAAAGGCCAGGATGAAGCCCAGTTGATCAACGCCCAGATCGGCTTGAAGCGCGAGACGGAACTGGTGGCGGCGAAGATTGACGCGCAGCAAGTTTATGACACCCAGAAAGCCTTGGCGGATCAATTGGATGCCGCCGTAAAGGCAGATCAGGCCGCCATCGAGAGCGCGCAGGTTCAGCTCAATTATACGACGGTGACTTCACCGATTGACGGGCGCACCGGCATCCGCCAGGTGGACCAGGGCAACATTGTCCATGCGACCGATTCAAACGGGCTGGTGGTCATCACGCAGTTAAAACCTATTTCCGTCGTCTTCACCCTGCCGGAGCAAAATCTGGACGCGATTCATCAGGAGATGTCCAAGAACGGCGACGGACTCAAGGTGCTGGCGGTCGGGCCCGATGACACCACAGTTCTGGATGAGGGTGACTTGGCGGTGATTGACAACCAGATTGACCCCACGACCGGAACGATCAAGCTCAAAGGGACATTTCCCAATTCGCAACTGCGGCTTTGGCCGGGGCAATTTGTGAACACGCGGCTGCTGTTGACCACGCACAAGGACGGCCTCGTGGTGCCAGCCATGGCCATCCAACGCGGGCCGACCGGGGCTTATGTCTTTGTCATCGAAAAGGGCAAAGGCGGTCGCGGCCATGCTGGCAATACCAATGCGAATGCCGGGGCTCAGTCCGCGAATACCAATGCCAGCGCGAGTGCCGGAGAAAATAATCCGAACGCAGCCAAGTCGCCTGGCTCAGGCGGCAAACCCGGAGCCGGCGGCAATCAGGAAATTCTTTCGGTGAAAATTCAGCCCGTCACCGTCGCCTCGGAAGTCACCGGGCCGGAAGCCCTGATCACTTCGGGGCTGCAAAAAGGCGAACGCATCGTCGTGGATGGACAATACAAACTGCAGGACGGTTCGCGAATCACAATCGCCCAGCCGGGCCAGACCAATAATGTGGAAGCTGGGCCGAAGGATTCGATGCAGTGAACATCTCCGAGCCTTTCATCCAGCGTCACATCGCGACGTCCCTGCTGATGGCCGGTGTCTTCATCATGGGGATGCTGGGATATTTTCTGCTGCCCATCTCGGCGCTGCCGCCGTTGGATTTT
>JAQGPB010000055.1 GCA_028293265.1 Pedosphaera sp.
CGGAGAGCAAGGAGATCAAATATCTGTTGGAACGGCGCAAGAAGCTCGGCGGCTTTCTGCCGGCGCGCGTGGTGACGGCCCCGGCGCTCGAAACGCCCAAGCTGGAATATTTTTCGGAATTGCTGAAAGGCGGAAGGGCGAACTCGACCACGGAAGTTTTTGGACGGCTGCTCGCCATGCTGTTGCGCGACAAGAAGGTCGGCAAACAAATTGTGCCGATCATTCCCGACGAGGCGCGCACATTCGGGCTGGACGCGCTGTTCAAGGACATCGGCATTTATGCGCCCAAGGGGCAGCTTTACGAGCCGGTGGACAAGGAGTCGTTGCTCTATTACAACGAAACCAAGACCGGGCAGATTTTGGAAGAGGGGATCACCGAGGCGGGTTCGATGTCTTCGTTCATCGCGGCGGGCACCGCTTATGCCACGCACGCGGTGAACATGATCCCGTGCTACATTTATTATTCGATGTTCGGCTTCCAGCGCATCGGTGATCTGATGTGGCTGGCGGGCGACATCAAGGCGAAGGGTTTTCTGCTGGGCGCGACGTATGGCCGCACCACGCTCAACGGCGAAGGGCTGCAGCATCAGGACGGGCACAGCCTGTTGACGGCGAGCGCGATTCCAAGTTTGCTCACTTACGACGCGGCGTTTGGGTTCGAGGTGGCGACGATCATCACGGACGGTTTGCACCGGATGTATGAAAAGGGCGAGGACCTTTTTTATTACCTGACGCTTTACAATGAAAAGTATCTGATGCCGGCGATGCCCGAAGGATGCCAAGACGGCATTTTGAAGGGGCTGTATAAGTTCAAAGCCGCGCCGGAGAAATCCAAGATTCAGGCCCAGATTTTTGGCAGCGGACCGATTATCGGCCAAGCGTTGCGGGCGCAGACGATTCTCGCGGAAAAATACGGCGTGGCGGCTGATGTCTGGAGCGCGACCAATTACAAATGGCTGCGGAATGACGCGCTTGCCGCACGGCGATGGAACATGCTGCATCCGACCGAGAAGCCCAAGCGGGCTTATATCGAGACGTTGCTGGAAAAAGAAAAGGGACCGTTCATCGCGGTTTCCGACAACATGAAGATCGTGCCCGACCAGGTCGCGCCGTGGATTCCCGGCGGATTGACGACCTTGGGCACCGATGGATTTGGCCGCAGCGAGACGCGGGCCAAACTGCGCCGCTTCTTCGAAGTGGACGCGGAACTGACCGTCATCGCCACCCTCTACGCGCTCGCCGAAAAAGGCGCCCTCGAAAAGAAGATTGTCGAAAAGGCAATCAAAGACTTAAATGTCTCCCCGGAAAAAGCGCACGCGGTGATTCTTTAAGATGCTCCGGGTTATTTGCAGCTATCAATCAGAACAATTATGGACGTAAAACTGCCCAACCTTGGCGAAGGGGCCGATACCGGCACCGTGGTGAACCTGTTTGTAAAAGAAGGCGACACCATCGCGAAAGACCAGCCGTTGCTGGAACTGGAAAATGAGAAAGCGGTTGCCACCGTGCCTTCCACCGCCGCCGGTGTCATTTCCAAAATTCACGTCAAGAGCGGCGACAAAATCAGCGTGGGTCAGCGCATTCTCTCGCTGGCCGATGGCGGCGGCGCGGCGGCTCCCGCTCCTGCGGCCCGCGCCGTCCAGAAAGAAGCGCAGCCAACGGCAAAGCAGCGCGCGCCTCAACCGGTTGAGGAAGCAGAAGAAGAGCCTGTGGAAGAGACGGCCGAGCCAGTGGCGCATTCCAACGGCGAGGTTGCGGCTGCGCCTTCCATTCGCAGAATGGCGAATGAGCTGGGCATTGACCTGAGCCGGATTCGCGGCAGCGAACGCGGCGGGCGCATTGTCATTTCCGATGTCCGGGCTTATATCCAAAAACTAATGCGCGCGGCGCAGGCGCCGAAGGCTGCCGCCGTTGCTGGCGCAGAAAAGCCCGCGCCGGAGAAAATTGATTTCTCCAAATGGGGCGAGATTTCCAAGAAACCGATGTCGAGCCTGCGCAAGGTCATTGCGCGGCGCATGGTTGAGAACTGGAATGCCATTCCGCACGTCACGCAATTTGACGACGCGGACCTGACGACGGTGCTGGCGCTGCGCAAGCAATATGTGGCGGCTTATGAAAAGCAGGGCGCGCGGCTCACGGTCACTTCCTTTGTGTTGAAGGCGGTGATTGCCGCGCTCAAGAAGCATCCGATTTTCAATTCGAGCCTCGATGAGAGCGCGGATGAAATTGTCTTGAAGGAGTATTATCACATCGGGATCGCGGTGGATACCGAGGCGGGCTTGATTGTGCCGGTGATTCGCGACGTGGACAAAAAGAGCCTGGTGGAAATTTCCAAGGAGCTTGAAGAACTCGCCAAGAAGGCGCGGGAGCGCAAGATTTCGGGTGACGAACTGAAAGGCGGCACGTTCACGATTTCCAACCAAGGCGGCATTGGCGGCGCGCATTTCACGCCCATTGTGAACAAGCCGGAAGTCGCCATTTTGGGCTTGGGCAAAGGGTCGTTGAAGCCGGTCGTTCGCAATAACGTGATTGAACCGCGCATGATGCTGCCGATTGGCTTGTCGTATGATCACCGGGTCGTGGACGGTGGAACGGCTGCAAGATTCACGGTGGATTTGCTGCAGGCTTTGGAGAATTTCAACGAAGCGGATGTGAAGAATGGAGTGATGGAGTAATGGAGTGATGGAAACGAGTTACAAAAACAAAAACCGCGGATATCAGCAATTGCGCGTATGGACGGATGCCATAAATTACTACGCATTGACTTGCCCGGTTTTTAGGGCGTTTCCTTACGATTTAAAGCGGGTTGCCTCACAAGCCATCGCTTCTGCGGATTCGGTGCATCGGAACATCGCCGAGGGATATTGCCGCCGTTCTTTGCGTGAGTATCGTTATTTTCTCAACATTGCCCTCGGTTCGCTCGGGGAATCTGTCTCCGGTTTGCATGCATATAAAATGGCGGGACAAATCACAAATGAGAATTTCGAGAGCCTGAATAATCTGGCCTATAAACTTGAAAACGGGTTGTTAAAACTAGTGGAAAGCCTGGAGCGAAAAGAATTGGATGGTGACTGGATTGATAGTTTGATCGTTAAGGAAAGCAATGTGGCTTACGGATCGGACCTTCCTGCCCAGCACTCCAATACTCCAACACTCCAGCACTCTTAATCTTTTACACATGGAAGCTATAAAGACAGAAATCGTGGTGGTGGGCGGCGGGCCCGGTGGTTATACGGCGGCATTTTACGCTGCCGATCTGGGCAAGAAGGTCATCTTGATTGAGAAGGACAAGCGGTTGGGGGGCGTTTGCCTCAATCGCGGGTGCATTCCTTCGAAGGCCTTGTTGAATGCCGTTCACAGCATCAGCGAAGCGCGTGAGGGCGCGCATCGCGGAATAACTTTCGAACCGCCCAAGATTGATGTGGCGAAACTGCGCGCCTGGAAGGAATCCATCGTGGCGAAGCTTTGCGGCGGCATTGCGATGCTCGCCCAAAAGCGCGGGGTGCAGGTGATTTATGGCAAGGGCTATTTTGAAGGTTCGCAGAGCTTGCGGGTCGAGACGGAGCAGGGTCAGCAGTTTATCAATTACGACCAGGCCATCATCGCGACCGGCTCGAAGGCGGCGATGCCCAAGGCGTTTGATCTGGGCAACCCGCGTGTCATGACCTCGACCGAGGCTTTGGAGACGGAAGATATTCCGGAAAATCTGCTGGTGGTGGGCGGCGGTTACATTGGCATGGAATTGGGAACGGTCTATGCCACGCTGGGCAGCAAGGTGGTGATGGTGGAAGCGCTGGATTCGATTTTGCTCGGCGCCGATCCCGACTTGACGCGGCCCGTCATGGCTTACGCCAAGAAGGCCTTCAAGGAAGTGCGCCTCAAGGCCAAGGTCCTCAAGATGGCGACCAGCGGCAAGCAGATCAAGGTGGAGATGGAAATGGACGGGCAGAAGAAAGAGGAGCTTTACGACCGCGTGCTGGTGGCGGTGGGCCGCGTTCCGAACGCGGGCGACATCGGTTTGGAAAACACCAAGGTTACCTGCGACGAAAAAGGTTTCATCAAGGTGGATGGCAACCAACGCACGACAGATGAATTTATTTACGCCATCGGCGATATTGCCGGGGGGATTTTGCTGGCGCACAAGGCGTTTCGCGAGGGGCGGATTGCGGTTGAGACCATCACCGGTGATATGGTCACGGCGGAAAAATTTGTGGTTCCGGCGGTTGTGTTCACCGACCCGGAAGTGGCCTGGTGCGGATTGACGGAAGCCGAGGCGAAGGCCAAGGGACAGGAAGTCGAAGTGGCGAAATTCCCGTGGGGTGCCTCCGGGCGCGCGCTGACGTATGATCGTCCTGATGGCCTCACCAAGCTGATCATTGATCCGCAAACTGAGCGGATTCTGGGCGTGGGCATTGTCGGACATGGGGCAGGGGAATTGATCGCCGAGGGCGTGGTGGCCGTGGAAATGGGTGCGACCGTCAAGGATCTGGCAATGTCGGTGCATCCGCACCCGACGCTTTCCGAGACCATCATGGAGGCGGCTGAAGTTTACTACGGACAGGCGACGCACACTTTGTCGAAGAAGCGAGCGGAATAGTTGTTGAATTCCAGCTTCAACGCCTTAGTATCTATGGTCTTGCCAGTCGCGA
>JAQGPB010000136.1 GCA_028293265.1 Pedosphaera sp.
CTTATGACATAGATGCGATTGCCGCCAAGTCGCATTTCCTGCCGGCGAATTGGCAACAGCGCCTGCCCAACAACAGTTCGCCCTACACCTCCACCATTGTTTTCCTCGTGCGCAAGGGCAATCCCAAGGGCATCAAAGATTGGGACGATCTCATCAAGCCCGGCGTCTCCGTCATCACGCCCGATCCCAAAGCCTCCGGCGGCGCGCGCTGGAATTTTCTCGCCGCGTATGGCTACGAACTCAAGCGGAGCAACGGTGACGATGCCAAGGCCAGGGAATTCCTGAAAGCCCTGTTCAGAAACGTTCCCGTCCTCGACACCGGCGCGCGCGGCGCGACCACCACCTTCGTCCAACGCGGCATCGGCGATGTGCTGATCGCCTGGGAAAACGAAGCCCTCGCCTCCGTCAGCGAATCCGGCAAGGACAAGTTTGAAATCGTGGTCCCGTCACTCAGCATCCTCGCTGAGCCGCCCGTGGCCGTCGTGGAAAAATTCGCCCGCCGTCACGGAAACGAAGCCGTCGCCAAGGCGTATCTCGAATATCTCTATTCACCCGAGGGCCAGGAAATTGCCGCCCACAATTTCTTCCGTCCCCGCCTCGAAGCCGTCGCGCAAAAACATGCCGGCGAATTTCCCCAGGTGAAACTCTTCACCGTTGATGAAGTCTTCGGCGGCTGGCAAAAGGCCCAGAAGACCCATTTCGCCGACGGTGGCACCTTCGACCAGATTTATAGCCAAAGCGGCCGATAAAGCCGCTGCAAACCTGCAACTATAACCACCCCATGACCTGTCAGATTAAAACCGAATCCGGCGTTTCTCCTAATGCCGTCGGGCGTTCGTCAATTCCCGAGCGGCGCCCGCTTGACCGTTTGCTCAGCCAGCTCGACCAACTGGCCGGTTCCTCCGATCATCTGATCAGAAAACCATTCGGCCAATTCGAGAGCCATGGCCGCTGCTACACTTTGCCGCGCTACCTTTATCTCGGCCCCAAAGGCGGCGGCGACGTCATCCGCATCGGCATTTTCGCCACCATTCACGGGGATGAACCCGAAGGCGCACTAGCCCTGACCCGGTTTGTCGCGGCGCTGGAAAAAAATCCCGAACTCGCCAAAGGCTACTGCCTTTTTCTCTATCCGGTCTGCAATCCAACCGGCTTCGAAGACAACACGCGTTACTCGCGGAGCGGCAAGGATTTGAACCGCGAATTCTGGGACGATTCTGTCGAACCCGAAGTGCGCCTGCTGGAAACCGAACTTTGGACCCACGGCTTTGACGGCATCATCACGCTCCACGCGGACGACACCAGCGATGGACTTTACGGCTATGTGGCCGGCACGGTCCTTTCCGAGAATCTCATCGAACCCGCCTTGCGCGAAGCCGAACAATTCCTGCCACGCAACACCCGGCCGCAGATTGACGGCTTCGACGCCAGCAACGGCATCATTTCCCAAGGCTACCGCGGCGTGCTGCGCGGGCCGTGGAATCTGAAACGTCCGCCCTTCGAGATCACCCTCGAGACGCCGCAGAAGGCCCCCTTGCACCGTCAGGTCGAGGCTTTTTCCAGCGCGCTCCAAACTATTCTCGTGGAATACCGCTACCTCATGGCCATCGCGCAAAATATTTAACTTCAACCCCTTTGCCTTATGTCACGCATTTTTAACGACATCACCGAAACCGTCGGCAACACGCCCCTGGTCCGCTTGAACCGCACGGCGAAACAGCACGGCGCGCTCGCCAAAATTCTGCTCAAGCTGGAATTCTTCAACCCGCTCTCCAGCGTCAAGGACCGCATCGGAGTTGCGATGATTGAAGACGCGCTGGCCTCCGGCCGCATCAACCAGGACACGATTCTCATCGAGCCGACCAGCGGTAATACCGGCATCGCCCTGGCTTTCGCCGCCGCCGCGCGCGGGCTGCAAATCATCCTGACCATGCCCGAGACGATGACGCTTGAGCGGCGCAAGCTGCTCAAGATTCTGGGCGCACGGCTCGTCCTTACCGAAGGAACGAAAGGCATGAAAGGTGCCATCGCCAAAGCCGAGGAACTGAATGCCAAGATTCCCAACAGTGTGATCCTCCAGCAGTTTTCCAATCCCTCTAATCCTGACATCCATCGCCGGACCACCGCCGAGGAAATCTGGCACGACACCGACGGCCAGGCTGACATACTCGTTGCCGGCGTCGGCACGGGTGGAACCATCAGCGGCGTCGGCGAAGTCATCAAAAAACGCAAGCCGTCCTTCCAGGTCGTTGCCGTGGAACCCGCCGGTTCGCCCGTCCTTTCCGGCGGCAAACCCGGCCCGCACAAACTGCAGGGCCTCGGCGCCGGATTCGTCCCCGACAATTTGAACCTCAGCGTTGTGGATGAAATCATCACCGTGAAGGAAGAGGATTCCGGCCCCGTCTCAAAAGAGATCAACCGGCTCGAAGGCATACCTGTGGGCATTTCGAGCGGCGCGATTGTCTGGGCGGCGCTGCAAGTTGCCAAACGTCCTGAAAACAAAGGCAAGACCATCGTCGCCATCATCCCGTCCGCCTCCGAGCGTTACCTTTCGTCCTGGCTGTTCGCCGACATCGGTGTCGAAAGCGATTCGCTGGAAGACCTTTACTCCGCCGCCGCATGAGCCGGCGGCGAATGCGTGCCGATGCGCGGGTCTGTGACCCGCAGCAGCTTCGTTTTGGGTTGCGAGTGGGGATTGAGTCCAAAGCGCCCCGGGGTTTCGAACGTTGCTGCGGCTCACAGGGCCGCGCTTCCGGCACCAACGCCTTTTCTTCGACTTCTCCCTTTTACGCAAAAGGATCTTTGCCTAAGCTGTCGCCGCAAAACTGATCCTGAATGGGAAAAAAGAAATTCAACCCGCTGCCCGGATTCGGGCTGACGATGGGCTACACGCTCTTGTACTTGAGCGTGCTGGTGCTCATTCCCATTGCCGGATTGTTCCTGAAAGCCTTCCAACTTTCCTGGACCGAATTATGGCACCTGATTGCCACTCCACGGGCGCTGGCTGCGTACAAACTCACTCTCAGTGCATCCATGATCTCAGCGCTGGTCAACGCCGTCTTCGGCACGCTCCTCGCCTGGATTCTCGTGCGCTATCAATTTTTCGGCAAACGTTTCATTGACGCGCTCGTTGATTTTCCGTTCGCGTTGCCGACCGCTGTTGCCGGACTCACGCTCTCCAGCCTCTTCGCCGCCAACGGCTGGCTCGGACAATTTCTCGTCCCGCTCGGCATCAAGGGCACTTACACGCCGCTCGGCATTATCATCGCCCTCACCTTCGTGGGACTGCCCTTTGTCGTGCGCACGTTGCAGCCAGTGCTGCAAAACTTGGAACAGGAAGTCGAGGAAGCCGCCGCCACCCTTGGTGCGAGCCGCTTGCGGACCTTTGTGCAAATTCTCATCCCGACATTGTTCCCCACCATCCTCACTGGCTTCGCCCTGTCCTTCGCCCGCGCCGTCGGTGAATATGGTTCCATCACTTTCATCTCCGGCAATCTTCCTTACAAAACCGAGATCGTCCCCTCGCTCATCGTCTATCAACTCGAAGAACATAATTACCCCGGCGCGACCGCCATCGCCGCCGTCATGCTCGTGGTTTCCTTCCTTATTCTCGCCCTCATCAACTGGCTCGAAGTCTGGTCCGGCCGTTTCAACAAATGAACTGACCCATGCCCGGCACTCCCAAATCCAACCTCGCTTCCCGCCAATCCGCCTCGCGCCGCGGCGTGGATGAATCGCCTTTTGTGAAGTGGACGCTCATTACCATTGGCCTCGCCTTCGCACTCGTATTTCTGTTGCTGCCATTGGTCAGCGTGTTCACCGAGGCGTTCGCCAAAGGCTTCTCCTACTTTTTATCTTCGTTGACGACGCACGATTCCATCTCCGCCATCCGTCTGACGCTGATCATCGCGGCCATCAGCGTTCCGGTGAACGTGGTTTTCGGCCTGGCCGCTTCATGGGCCATCGCCAAGTTTGAATTTCGCGGCAAATCTCTTTTAATCACATTGATTGATCTGCCCTTCGCGGTTTCGCCCGTGGTTTCCGGCCTGCTGTTTATCTTGCTCTTTGGTCTCCAAGGCTACTTCGGCGCCTGGCTCGATGAACACGACATTCGAATCATCTTTGCCGTGCCCGGCATGGTGCTCGCGACCACTTTTGTTACGTTCCCATTTGTCGCCCGCGAACTGATTCCCGTCATGCAAGCCACCGGTTCGGAACAGGAACAAGCCGCGCTCACCCTTGGCGCGAGCGGCTGGCAGACCTTCTGGCACGTCACGCTCCCCTCGGTGAAATGGGGCTTGCTCTACGGCATCATCTTGTGCAACGCCCGCGCCATGGGTGAATTCGGCGCGGTCTATGTCGTCTCCGCGCACATCATGGGCCAGACCGAAACCATGTCCCTGCGCGTGCAAAGTTTGTATGAAGAACCCAAAGGCCAGACCGCTGCCTTCGCCGTCGCCGCGCTGCTGGCCATCCTGGCCCTGCTTACCTTGTGCCTGAAAACTTTCATCGAATGGAAAACCGAACGAAACTACGCTCTCGCCCAAAGCGCTCCGGTTGAATTAAAGTCCAACCACATTGCATGATCAACTTTGGTTCATCTAATCTCGAAATGCACGCCCGCGTGCGGCAAAGCTTCGACGCGTGTCTTCATATTCCGCACTCCGCATTCAATTTGTGAGCATCGAGCTAAAAAACGTCAGCAAAAAATTCGGCGAAGTCGCCGCCGTCAACAAAGTCAACTTCTCCGTCAAGGAAGGTGAATTGATGGCGTTGCTCGGCCCCAGCGGTGGCGGCAAAACCACTGTCTTGCGCATGATTGCCGGCCTGGAACTCCCCACCGAGGGCGACATCTTCATCCGCGGCCAGCGGGTCAACGACATCTCCGTCCAGAAACGCAACATCGGTTTCGTCTTTCAGAATTACGCGCTGTTCAAAAACATGACCGTTTTCAAGAACATCGCCTTCGGCCTCAAGATCAAGAAATGGAAGCGGCCTGAAATCGAAGCCCGCGTTGCGGAATTGCTCGAACTCCTCGGCCTCACCGGACTCGAAAAGCGTTACCCGCATCAGCTTTCCGGCGGCCAGCGTCAGCGCGTGGCCATCGCCCGCGCCCTTGCCCCCAAGCCCACCGTGCTGCTGCTGGACGAACCGTTCGGCGCGGTGGACGCCAAAATCCGCCAGGAACTCCGTGAGTGGCTCGTCCACCTTCACCACGACCTCAACGTCACCACGCTGTTCGTCACCCACGATCAGGAGGAAGCCATGGAAGTCTCCGACCGCATCGTCATTTTTTCCGGTGGCAACCTCGAACAAATCGGCACCCCGCGTGAAGTCTATGAACAGCCCGTCAACGAATTCGTCGCCCGCTTCATCGGCGTGATGAATGTGCTCGAAGTCGAGGTGCGTGACGGCGTTGGCCGCGTCGGTGAATTGGAATTTCCCGCCCCCGGCCATCCCGACGGCGAACGCATGCGCATCGGCTTCCGTCCGTATGCCGTGCAAATTTCGAACGACTTGGCGCAGTTTCGTTACCGGGCCACCCTCCGTCGCACCTATTTTCTCGGCATCATGCTCCGCGTGGAACTGGAGCTGCCCTCCGGCCTCACCCTCCGTTCCCGCATGACCAAGGAGGAATACGCACAACTGCAGCTTCACGATGGCCGCGAAATTTCGTTTCAAATCCGCCAATACCGCGTCCTCGCCCGCGAAACCAACGGCCTCACTCCTGAACTGCAGGCCACCTACGAACCTCCGCCGACCATTGCGGAGCATATCTAACCATAGTGCGGCGCTAAA
>JAQGPB010000100.1 GCA_028293265.1 Pedosphaera sp.
CCAATTCCGCCACATCGGCTCCCTGTTTCAAAACCAAACATACCGGAACTGGTCGGCGGAACGCAAGCACCCAATTTGGAACCCAAAGTCCCGCGCTGCGCCAGTGATGTCGTATGAAAACAATACAATTTTGTCCCGCTCTGAGACATTGCCTTGGGATCTTGCCCGGTTGTAGAACGCATTCTCATTTCAAAGTACAGAATGGTATCAGGCGTGCTGATTCACTCCTGCGGTTGGCAGCGGGCAATTCGTGAACGATTCAATCATTGCATAATAATAAATCCGCCCTTGCCTCGTTCACACCGTTCAACGGAAGGGAATAACGGCATGGAAATCAAGCATCGAAAAAAATCGGGGTTCACACTCATCGAGATCATGATTGTGGTGGCGATCATCGGCATGTTGGCGGCCATCGCCATTCCCAACTTCGTGCGCGCCCGCACGACCTCCCAAATGAATGCCTGCATCAACAACCTGCGCCAGATTGATGGTGCCAAGCAGGAATGGGGCTTGGAGCGTAAGGTTTCCAACAACTCCAGACCGGGGATTGCGGAATTGCAGCCATATATGGGGCGCGGCTCCAATGGCTCGCTGCCGACCTGCCCTTTGGACACCCAAAATATGTGGGATACCAGCTACGCTTCCGGCAATCTCCAAACTCCTCCCGTATGCAGAATCTCCCCGACTACCCACCTGTTGCAATAACCGGCAATCATTCGGTTGTCCGCTGTCAGGCGCAGACTCACAACTCCCCCATCAGGCATTGATTGCTGCGCAGATATGCGCCGAACGCCTGCGTCCTCATTCGGCACGCCATTGAATGTGGAAAAAATCAGGTTACTGTGAGGCGAGGATTCGAAGTCGTGAGTGACAGGCATCCCGCGGCGCAATTTTTATTTTGTCGCGCCGTAAAAAAGGCTGGTCTTCATTCACCGCCCCGGTTAAAAATTCCGGCGAGTTTGGCGGCGAATGTCCTTCCTGGCACGGGTGCCGATCTCCGGCGGTTTCGGAACTGTTGAAATCAATAAACTGCAACTTTGATGGAAGTAAAAGCGACAGACCGGTGTCGGCGGCTCATGAGTCGTCTGCCGGTATCCCATTGCCAACCGCCGTATGCTTAAGTCCCTGTTTTCTAAGATTTCCCCCTTCCTGATTGTCAAGGAGGCGAAGGCGGGTGCCAAAAAGATCACGGCGAACGAACAGCGTTTGGTGGATTTTTGCGCGTTGCCTCCCGAGGAAGCGCAAAAGCGGCTCGAGTCGGGACCTGCCGGACTGGCGCCGGATCGCGTAGAGCACGCGCGACAGGAATTCGGGCCAAATGAACTCAAGGTGGGTGAGAAAAACGGAGTGCTGAAGGACATCCTGCTCCGGTTCAAAAATCCGCTGGTGATTCAGTTGCTGATCATCGCGGCGGTCTCGTTGGCGACCGCCGAGGGTCCGTCCGACATCGCCGCGGCAGTGGTCGTGGGGATCATGGTTTTTCTAAGCGTGGGCCTGGCCTATTTTCAGGAGCGACGCTCGGGCAAGGCGGTGGAAAAGCTGCAGGAAATGGTGCAGACCAATTGCGTCGTGATCCGCGAGGGCAAGGAAGTGGAGCTGCCGATGTTTGAAATCGTCCCCGGCGACCTGGTCGTGTTGCAGGCCGGGGCGATCATCCCGGCGGATTTGCGGCTGATTTCAACCAAGGATTTTTTCATCGGCCAATCGGCCCTGACCGGCGAATCCATGCCGGTCGAGAAAAACGCCGCGCCGAGCGACCTGGCGGACAAAGGCATCATCGAGCTGACCAATGCCTGTTTTCAAGGCAGCAACGTCATCAGCGGGACTGCGCGCGCGGTCGTGGTGAACACCGGCAATCGCACTTATTTCGGCTCGATTTCTGAAAAGCTGGCCGGCCAGCGGGTGGTCACGAGTTTTGACCGGGGCATTGCGGATTTCACCTGGTTGATGATCCGTTTCATGGTGGTGATGGTCAGCGTCGTGTTTCTCATCCGGGGCTTGAAGGAACACAACTGGATTGAGGCAATCAAATTCAGCCTCTCCGTGGCGGTCGGTTTGACGCCGGAAATGCTGCCGATGATCGTCACCGTAAACCTCTCGAAGGGGGCGATGGCGATGTCCAAAAAGAAAGTCATCGTCAAAAAGTTGAATTCGATTCAAAACTTGGGTGCCATTGACATCCTCTGCACGGACAAAACTGGCACGCTGACCCAGGACCGCATCATTTTGGAAAAACACGTGGATGTGACCAACCGCACGAGCGATGACGTGTTGCGGTATGCGTACATGAACAGCTATTACCAGACCGGACTGCGAAATCTGCTGGACCGCTCGATTCTTTCACACACCGACCTGGACGTGGAGCGGAGTTGCAAAAAGGTAGATGAGATTCCGTTCGATTTTTCCCGCAAACGGATGTCGGTGGCGATAGATTATGAAGGTGACCACGTATTGATTTGCAAAGGCGCAGTCGAGGAAGTTTACCGGGTTTGCGACCGTTACCAGGTGGATGAAGACATCAATCCGCTCATTGACGTCATCAAAAGCGATTTGATGGAGGAATATGAGGCATTGAGCAAGGACGGTTACCGCGTGGTGGCCATCGCCTACCGGGAATTTCCGCTGGATAAAACCGTATTCTCGGTGGCGGACGAGACGAATCTCATTTTGCTGGGCTACATCGCTTTTTTTGATCCGCCGAAGGAATCCGCGGCCAAGGCCTTGGAAGGGTTGAGACTGATGGGAGTGAGCACGAAAATTCTGACCGGCGACAACGCGCTGGTAACACAGAAGGTCTGCCGGGACGTGGGCTTGGCGGTCGAAAAAGTAATTACCGGGGATCAACTCCGGAGCATGACCGATGAGCAATTCTCCGAAGCCGTGGAAAAGGCGAATGTGTTCGCACGGCTGTCCCCTTCGCAAAAATCAGACATCATCCAGGCATTGCAAAAGCGCGGCCATGTGGTCGGCTTCATGGGAGACGGCATCAATGACGCGCTGGCATTGAAGATTTCCGACGTCGGCATCTCGGTGGATACCGCGGTGGATGTGGCCAAGGAAGCGGCGGACATTGTGCTGCTGGAAAAGAGCCTGCTCGTGCTTGAAGACGGCATCCTCGAAGGCCGGAAAGTCTTCGGCAACATCCTCAAATACCTCCGCATGGGCGCGAGTTCCAATTTCGGCAACGTCTTCAGCGTGGTGGGCGGAAGCCTTCTTATCCCCTTCGGGCCGATGCTGCCGATTCATTTCCTGGTGAACAATTTGTTGTATGATTTTTCGCAACTCGCGATCCCCACGGACCGGGTGGATGAGGAGTTTTTGCGCAAGCCGCGCAAATGGAACATTGGCAACGTCAAGAAATTCATGGTGTATGTGGGGCCGATCAGCTCCATTTTCGATTATGCGACTTTTGCGCTGATGTGGTTCGTTTTCAGATGCGGCCAGCAACTTAATGTGACGCCGGAATTGCTCGCCAGATTTCCCAAGGAAGCCATCGAGCATACCCCGGGCGCCGAACTGTTTCACACCGGTTGGTTCGTCGAGTCGTTGCTGACGCAGACCTTGATCGTGCATATCATCCGCACAAACAAGATTCCGTTCATCCAGAGCCGGCCCAGCATGCCATTGCTTATAGGCACCCTGACCGTAATGGCCATCGGCGCATATCTCCCTTACTCCTTTTTGGCCAAGAGCCTCGGATTTGTGCCGTTGCCGCCGTCTTTCTGGGCTTGGATCGCCGGGTTCATGGTTTGTTATGCTGTCCTATGCCATAATGTTAAGGTATGGTTTCACAAGAAATTTGGCGCTGACTGACCATGAAAAATCTTTTAAACGCGCTGCAGGAAGGCCGGTTCGTCGAACTGCCCGAGACGAACAAGGAAAAGGCCCTGCACTACCTCGCCAACCTCATCGAGGCCATGCCCGACCTCACTCCCGGCATGGATGTGGCCGGCGCGGTGCTCGCGCGCGAAATCCAGTTCAATACCGGCATCGGCCACGGCTGGGCCTGCCCCCACATGCGGACGACCCACGAGGGCGACATCATTTGCGCAGCGGGTTGGAGCCCGGCGGGCATTGATTATGGCGCGTGCGACAGCAAGCCGGGGCATATCGTCGTGATGTAT
>JAQGPB010000015.1 GCA_028293265.1 Pedosphaera sp.
AGAAGGTCTGAGCCTCATTTTGCCGCCGCGCGGTTTGCCCATAAACTCAAACAAAATCAAAAAATTAAAAGCTTATGAACAAATGCGAAGTCTGCGGCAACGAATACGACAAGAATATGGAAATCGTCGTCAACGGCATCTCCCATTATTACGACTGCTTTGAATGCGCCATCCATGCGCTGGCCCCAGCCTGCACGCATTGCGGGTGCAGGATCATCGGCCACGGCATCGAGGCGGGCGGCAATTTTTACTGTTGCGCGAACTGCGCCCACGAAGAAGGCGTCGTGGACGCCCATGATCGCGTTTAGTGAAACCGCGGCAGGGGGTTAAACATTATATCAAGGAGAGCTTATGGCGGTAAAAACTTTGGCAAAAAGAGGAACCCGTCCGGCGCAACACCAATACCAACAGCCGGGGCGGGAAAGGCGGATGACACCCCGGCCACGCTTTGAGCCGCCGGTTTATGTCGGCAGCGGCAGGCTGTTGGACAAGGTGGGGTTGATCACGGGTGGTGACAGCGGAATCGGCCGCGCCGTCGCCGTGCTGTTTGCGCGGGAAGGCGCGAACGTGGTCATCGCTTATTTGAACGAACACAAGGATGCGATGGAAACCTGCCGCCGGGTGGAACAGGAGCATCGCAAATGCTTTCGCTTTGCCGGCGATGTCGGCCAGGAAAGTTTTTGCAATAAGCTCGTGCATCAAACGGTAAAGCGTTTCGGCCGGCTGGACATCCTCGTGAACAACGCCGCCGAACAGCATCCGCAGGATGACATCCGGAAAATCACCTCCCGGCAGCTCGAACGCACGTTCCGGACGAATGTTTTCGCGATGTTCCATTTGACCAAGGCGGCGTTGAAATTCCTGCGCGAAGGCTCGGCCATCATCAACACCGCCTCCGTCACGGCATATCGTGGCAGCGGCAAGCTGCTGGATTATTCAGCCACCAAAGGCGCGATTGTCGCCTTCACCCGCTCACTTTCAGAGGCGCTGGTGGACAAGATGATTCGCGTGAATGCCGTCGCGCCCGGCCCGATCTGGACGCCGCTGATTTCTTCCACTTTCCCGACGCAAAAGGTCAAGAAGTTCGGCGCGGATGTTCCCATGAAGCGGCCCGGTGAGCCGATGGAGGTTGCGCCCGCCTATGTTTTTCTCGCTTCCGGCGATTCCTCCTTCATGACCGGCCAGGTCTTGCATCCCAACGGAGGCGAAATCATCAATGGTTGAAAATCATTCCACGCCCGCCTTGTGAAAAGAACCACGCTGAAAAAATCACGCCATCTGCGTCGGCACACGAAACCGACGACCAGTGCCGTCAACAGGGGCAGACATCCCGATCCTGAAATCGTCGGTTCCGTCCAAACAAATCGCAAGGAAGCGCAGTGGACGGACATCATTCCGGTCGGCCAATGGGCGAATTACCGCCTGGCCATGGAAGCGGCGCACAACGCCGGCATTCCTTTCCTGCTGGGCGGCGGTTTCGGCCTCGCGGTTTTCACCGGCCGCTGGCGCAACACCAAGGACATAGATTTCTACATCCTGCCGCGCGACCGCGAAGCCATGATCGCCGCGCTGAGCAACATCGGCTTTGTGGATTATTTCGACCGGCGGCCGTACGATCCCGGTTGGATTTATCGCAGCACCAAGGACAACATCATCGTGGACATCATCTGGTCCATGGCCAACCGGCGCGCCCAGGTGGATGAGCTTTGGTTTGAACACGCGCGCACCGTGGTGCTCCGCGACGAGACGATCAAAATCGTGCCGGCGGAAGAATTGCTCTGGTGCAAGCTCTACATCATGCAGCGGGACCATTGCGATTGGACCGATATTTTCAATCTCCTTTACGCGGTGGGGCCGGAACTGGATTGGGACCGCCTGATCGCGCGCCTCGGCGAAGACCTGCCGCTGCTGAAGGCGGCCTTGACGGTTTACGGCTGGCTCTGCCCGGAGCGCGCCGCCCAACTGCCTTTCAAACTGCGGAAGCAACTGCACCTTACCTCGACGCATGGTGAAATCGAGGACTGCCGCGGGGACCGCATCAAGCTGCTGGACAGCCGCGCATGGTTTGCGCCCTTTCAGCCGCGCGACAAGTATCTTGAAGTTTGACAAACCCTGCTTTTTCCATGCTCATCGGCACCATGAACCACCCGGCCCGCGAAGTCGTGGCGGAAATTGACTGGATGGCCGGGATGGGATTTGAATTCGTTGACCTGACGCTCGAACCGCCCCGCGCCGCCGTTTGGAATCTTGACGTGAAGGCAATTCGCGCGGCGTTGGAAAAATATAATCTGCCGGTCGTGGGTCATACCGCTTATTATCTGCCATTGTGCAGCCCTTTTGAATCCGTCCGCCGCGCGGCAGTCGAGGAACTTAAAAGCTGTCTCTCCGTCTTCTCGCAACTCGGTGCCAAATGGATGAACCTGCACCCGGACCACAACGCGCCGCTGCATTCGCGGGATTTCGTCATCGAGCGCAACGTTCAAAGCTTGCGCGACCTTGCGCCCGTCGCACGGGACTGCGGCGTAGGGCTGATGGTCGAGAACCTTCCCGGCCGCTTCAACACGGTGCGGCAGCTTGCGCCAATCTTGGACGCAATGCCGGAAGTCGGCCTGCACCTGGACGTGGGCCATTGCAACCTGATGGTTGAACCGAATTCCGCCGATGAACTGATCGCCGCGTACGGCTCGCGCCTGCGCCATGTGCATCTGCATGACAACAAGGGCGGCAAAAAGGACCTGCACCTGCCGCTGGGCACCGGCACGGTGGATGTTCCGCATTACGTCCGTTCCCTCAAAAATTCGGGTTATGACGGCACCATCACGCTGGAAGTTTTCACGCCGGATTCACATCATCTCCTTTCCAGCCGGGACGTCCTGCGCCGGATCTGGGGCGCCACTCCCTCGAAGCTGGAAGTGCATCCGCATACTTAGTTCACCCCAAGTGAAAAATGCGCGGCACGGTTGGATTGTGATAGAGCATTCGATTTCAGCAGGAATCCGACAGCCAGTTCGAAAAAGTAAAACGAAGAGAGTGACGCGCCATGATTCAAGCAAAGTTTTTTCTGGCGGCTATGCCAGCCGCCGTTCTTTCTCTGGGCATTGCCGGTTGCAAAAGTCCTTCCGAAATGCCGCAAAACCAGGGGGCGGTTGGCGGATTGGGCGGCACGGAGAGCCAAATCACACAGACGCGCCCCGCCACGCCGGAGGATGTCTTTAATTCCGCCACGGCGGACCTGAACGGGGATGGCTTCGTGACGTTGGATGAAGTGGTGGCCATGCAGCAGGCTGATCTCACCGATGATCAGATGTTGCAAAGGTTGCGTGACACCAACCAGATTTTTGTGCTGACCGCCAGCCAGGAGAATTATTTGCGCAACCAGGGTGTGAGCAATTATGTCATCACCCAGATGGAAACCATCAACCGCGATCAGCGGCAGCAATTGCTGAACAACCCCGCCGGGGGCACTCCCAATCCGCCAGGGAATATCATCAGCCTGCCACCGCCACAATAAACCCGTCTCTCAACCATGCTCCGTGAAATCAACAGTCACGATTGGGCCGATTTTTGCCACCGCGTGAGCCGGGAGCGCCAGGGGGCGACCGTGCGCATCGAAACCATTTTGCCGAACGGGTCAAAAACTGAACGGGTCGGCGATGCGACTTTTCAAAGCATGGAACTGGACACCCGCAATTCCTGCAACGACGTGATCCTGCTTCGCGTGAGAAACGAGCGGGAAATCGCTTATGACATTGTTGATCCCATCCACCTCCTGCTCCGTGAAACCCAGACGGGCGAGGATTTCAACCCGGTCCAGATTGAGGCGGAAAACGGCACGACCCTTCTGACATTTCAGCCCGCCATCCACATCGGGATGCTCGCGGGGCTGAAAGTTGATTGAAATTGAAA
>JAQGPB010000145.1 GCA_028293265.1 Pedosphaera sp.
CCCAACGCCAGCACCATGAAAACCGCGGCAATCAAAAGATTGAACCATACCGAGGAGTTGATGGTGCCAAATTTTGAACCCGTGAGCACCACGCCCAATCCCAGCACACTGTAGGCCAGCGCCATCCCTGCGCCGTAAATCGCGCCGTTTTTGAAGCCGGTCATGCGCGACGCGGCGGCACTTCCGGCTCCAATGATGGCCAGATTGATGGGAATCATCGGCAAAATGCAGGGGGTCAAATTCAACAGAACTCCGCCCAGCAGAATTAACAGCAGAGTTGCCGCCAGGCCCGCTTTCTTGAAACGGGCGAGGGGGTCATCCGCATTATCCTGGCCGGATTCGGCGCGGTCCAAGAATGAAAGGAAGTTTTTTGAGGAAAGATAGCCTGATTGCTGGCCGGCGACCTTGAAGCCATGCATTTCTTTGGCCCAGTCTGATCCCGAAACGGCGACGGTGGTCGTGGGTGCTGTGATTTCGGTGAAAATTATCGACGCGGCGGCATTGGTGGTGAGGGCAAAGGTGCGTTTCTCCGGAAAAAAACAAGCGGCGTTGCTGCAACCCTGGAACTTTATGACGAGCCGGTCATTGACCAGGGTGGTCAGCGCCAGTTCGGCGCCAAAGGAACGCTCGTAAACTTTTTTTCCCTTTCCGCTGCTTTGGTCCAGTTCAGTCAGCGGGGCGGGAATTTTCGAGGGAGTCAGTTCATCACCGTCTTCGGTGAGGAAGTGCAGGCGCTCGGCGTAAAGGATGCATTCGGGCGGAATGGTGAAATTTACCCGAAGAATGTTGGTGGCGATGCCGGGCTTGAGTGCAACCTCGATTCCGAACGGGCTGCGCGGCTGGGCGGCAATTGCGGTTGCCGCCATGAATAACGCCAGCAGAATGCCGGTGAAGGCCGGGACTCGCGATTGCTTTGAGCAGCGATGGCGCACGGGTGAAAATCAATTGCAACCGCAACCTCCGCCGCCAACGCCTTTGCCGCCGGAAGCCATCTCGCGCGAGAAGAAAATATGGTCGGTTTGGGCAGCGCCCAACGGGTCGCGGTCTGCGCGCATCGTGTAGTCAGCCAGTGAGCCGCGCTGCCAGGGACTGACGCTCTGGCAGCCGGTCGTGCCCAAGGTCAGGCAAAGGGCGGCTGAACCAACAGTGATCCATTTTGCTTTCATTTGCGGTTGTTCTTAAGCAGCGATTCAATCTCGTGCTCATATTGTTTTTTAGTTTCGCTGCCGTGAAAGCCGCTGTGGGCAAAGGCGACCTTGCCCTGCTGATCAATCAAGAAAGAACTGGGCATGGTGGCGATGCCGGCTTTTTCCACCAGTTTTTGCCGGGCGTCACGCATAATGGCGAAGGTAACGGGGTGGTCTTTCAGAAAATCCGTCATGTCAGCTTTTTTTTCGTCCACATTCACCGCAATAATGACCAGCCCTTGGGAAGCATATTTCTTATGCAACTCCTCCATGACGGGGAATGATTCACCGCAAGGTCCGCACCAGGAAGCCCAGAAATCCAGCAGGATGACCTTGTCTTTCGGCATATCGGGCAACGTGCCTTCGAGCTTGTAGGTCGCCAGGTCTGGAATTGAATCGCCAACTTTGATGTCCGCATTGGCCGCAAATGCCAGGCCAAGACCCAACAGCAGCGTCAACAGGCACGTTCTTTTACTTGGTTGCATAGGAGTATAAATTTCGGGTGTGAACCCGGCTCTTGTCCGTGGTGATGGCCCCTTCGACGCCGGGGCAAATACTGATCAAATTCAAACCTTCCTTGGGACCGAGAATAAAAGCCGAAGTGGATAAAATACCTGCCATGGTGCAGTGCGGGGCGATCACGGACACCGCAAGACAACCGTTGTTGACGGGGTAGCCGTCGCGCGGATCAATGATGTGACCGTAACGACGGCCTTCAATGGTAAAATGGCGGAGATAATCTCCCGAGGTGGCGACGGCATGATTGTTAACCGCAACGCCAGTCCAGCATTTGCCAGGATGGTGCGGATCTTCCAAGCCGATATGCCAGCTGCCCCGTTCAGGGGGCTGGCCATGCACGCGCACATCCTGGCCAAAATCCACGAGGAGATCGGTGATGCCACGTTCGAGGCCCATCGTCACGACGCGGTCCACGGCATACTCCTTGCCAATGCCGCCCAAGTCCAGGCACATGCCTTCGCGCGGCAGGAAAATTCCGCCTTGGCGACGCTGAAGCTTGCGCCAGCCGACCAATTCACGGGTTGCGGCCACGGCCGAATCCGTCGGAATGACCGGCGGCTTGGACTTCCAGTTCCAAAGGCGCATGAAGGGCAGGGAGGTCGGATCAAACACACCTCGCGTGAAGAAGACCATTTCCTGGCAGAGGTTGAACAGCGCGTCGGTCTCCGGATCCACCTCGACCCAATGAATACCTGCGGCAGCGTTGATGCGGCCAATCAGGCTGTCAGGGATGAAACGCGAATATTGCGCCTCGAACCAGGCGACCCAACGCATGACCTCCTGTTGAAAACTTTGCGCCAATGAGGCGTTGCCAGAGAGGAAATTGACGCGGCAGTGGGTGCTCATCGCCACGAAAGAAAGCTGGTAAAAGCCGGCCGACGCCTGACAACGACCGGACTGCCGGACCCGGTCGTGGACGGTATCGAATGAATTGGGAAGTGTTGTCGTCATGCGAGCAGTCGCTAAAACCAAATACGGGCGCCAATCGTATAAACATTTGCCGACGGGTATGCGCTGGGGGAGGTGACTCCATCCAACCCCTCCATTATATAACGCATATAGCTTGCGTCGATTGAAAAATGTTTTTGAACCCGGCAGGTCACTGTGGCCGAGAGGGTAAGGGTCTGAAGTTCCGACAGGCGGTAATCCGCCGAATAGGCCGCCGGTAAAATGGCCGGATCCGGGGTCACGATATAGGTGGAATAGAAACTTGCGGCTGTCTGGCAATAATAGCGGATCGCGGGAGTGAACACCACGTTACGGCCTATTTTCTGATGCCAGGCGGTTTCAAAAGTGTGCGCAAAGATGCCGTAGGAATCGTGGAAAAAGCGGTAGCCCAGTTCAACGCCGCCATTGAGCGGGTCAACAAATTGATCATAGGAGATGTAAAAAATCTCCTTGGTCCGGCGCCGGGGACGCTTTTCAGGTATCAAGGCAGCGTCCGTTGGATCCAGTTGCAGGTAGTCAAAATTGTTTGGCACGATCTGCAGTACGCCGCGATAAGGGTCCGACAAATACCCATATTCCTGGCCATAGGTAAAATTGACGGTAAAGTATGATTTCGGGGTCAATAATTGGTTGATGCCGAGCAGGATGTCGTCACTGACCTTTCCCTCCCAGATTAAATGATCATCTCGCACCCGGTCGGCGTCATGCGACCAACCCAGGTTCAATGTGGTGTTCTTCTTGTTTAGTTGTGCGGCGTAGTTCAAGGCGAACCCGTAGGAATGATAATCGCTTTCCTCGCTGACGGAGACTTGCGGCGTAAATTGATGGATGCCAAAGGTGATGGGTGCTCCAAGCGAAAAGGCCCGTCGAAGATCATGCAAATCCGTCAGCGGGACCTGGGTGCTGTTATGCATCAGGGGATTGCTGATCAAAGTATGATATGCGCTGGCAGCGTTATTGGAGGCCTGCCCGGGGATCTGCGGATTGTTGGCGGCAATATAGTTGGTATAATCCTTGAAGGTCGTGAAATACCCCGATTGATAAAGGATAAGGTTGTTCGGGTCATTGACCACCGCTTGGAAAAGCTGCGTGTTCGCGTGATTGAACAAGTCGGTGAATGTAGGAAACGGCCATTGGCTCTGGGGCGGGGCGCCGGTGGGGGTGGCGCCAGAAATGGCATCCAGCACAAACTCTCCATTCAACCGCACATGCGAACCAATGCCGAGGTCAAACGCGGCCGAATCCGTGTCAATGCTCATCCGATGATCATCTTCGCGGTAAAATTCATGCCGGTAGCTCCCATAATCTTCCTCGGCGAAACCCCGGCTGGTTTTTATTGCCAACGCAATGCCAAGGCAAAGTGTGAAATGACGAGGCTTGAATTTTAGAAGCATAAGCGGCGGAAAAATGCAAAAAACTCTCGCCGCTAAAACTGTCTTTCAAACATAAAGCACCGGGTTTTTGGAACGGAGACGTCGAACTAAAATAATGCCGCCGAGCTTATAAAAATTCATAAAGTTAGCAATGAT
>JAQGPB010000174.1 GCA_028293265.1 Pedosphaera sp.
AAGGCGGCAACACCACCCGCGACGAATTTCATCGAAAGGTCCCGCTCGGTGCGCAGGACGTTTTCGCCCATATTTTTTGCAGCCGCGCCAAAATCCGATAGCCCGGCCCGGATGCCGCGCAATATAATTGGTCCTGACCGCAACAAACTGATGATGCCGCCCGCCGCGACTGCGCCCGCGCCGATGTAAAGGATGTAAGCATAGCGAATATCGTCCGGCTCCATGGCGCTAATGGGCGTCTTCCCCGGCGCAACTACCCCAACGACCGCGTCGCCAAAGAATTTTATCAGCGGAATCAGCATTAGGTATGACAACACGCCACCGCCCATCATGATAGAGGCAATGCGAGGCCCGATGATGTATCCGACGCCGAGCAGCTCCGGCGAAATTTCGGCGGAGATGGAACCCGCCTTGAGCGGCGCGCCGAAGATTTTTTCGGGCGTGACCTTCCATAGCTTGAACGCGCGCATGGCGGTGCTGTAGAGCAGGCCTTGTCCGAAACCGGTGAAAATGGTTGTTGCGCTGGGGCCACGCTCACCGCGCGCGCGGTTCATCGCGCCGGCATGGAGTTGAGCGGCTTCGGAGGCCATGGCGCGCGATTCGTCATTTGCGCCGGCCTTGAGCAATTCGGCGCAGGCAGTGCCTTCGGGATATTTTAACTGGCCGTGTTGCTGGACGATGAGCGCGCGCCGCAAGGGTATCATCATCAAAATGCCAAGCAACCCGCCCCGCAGCGCCACCAGCATGACGCGCGTGATTTCGAGGTCGAAGCCCAAAATCATGATCGCCGGCATCGTGACGCCCAGGCCGAAGGCGATGGATTCGCCCGCCGAACCCGCGGTCTGGACGATGTTGTGTTCGAGAATCGTGGCATCGCGTCCGCCCATTTTCGACCAGAGCCGGAACAGCGCGAGCGAAATGACCGCGACCGGGATGGACGCGCTCACGGTGATGCCGACCTTGAGGACGAGGTAAAGCGAGGAGGCGCCGAACACCACGCCGAGCAAGGTGCCGAGAATCAGCGCGCGCGGAGTGAACTCAGGCATCCGCGTTTCGGGCGGGATGTAGGTATGCAGACCATGGTCGGCGTTTTTTGCCGGTTGCGTTTTAATGGCCATAATTACAAGTCCGCCCGCAGGTTAACCAACAATCCCGGCCCGTTCAACGAACATTTCCTTCCGAGAGGGATTTGTGGGTCGCCTCAACGCCAAACCGAGCGAAACCGAACCGGCGGTTTGGATTTTTAGACCCTTTTTGCTTTCTGACGAAGAGTTGGTCGCGTGGCATACTCCCCCTCCCAGTTGAAAATAAGCGGAAACAGCGGAAAGAGCGGAAACAGTAGGAAACACGGGCCTTTTCGCAGGGCAAAGTGAGGCACGCTGACTCCCGGCGCTCCATGCGGCCGATCCAACACCGTCAATCGAAAATCCAAACTGATCTTCATGCGCCCCATCGTCTCACAGGAAGGTGGACACAGACTGTCCAAGGTCATGATTATTTTTGACATGGGTTATGCTGCGCCGGGGTGGGATTAAAAGTGGGTGAGATGCGGCAGGAAGGAGCAAGCGGGTATTCCCCTTTTTACGGAGCGCGGCTGTGTTCCGAGGAGCGCAGCGACGAGGAACCAGCCGCAGCAGCCTCGTACAGGCCAGCGTCCTCACACCCTCCAACGCGCTGCGGCTGGTCTGCGACACAGCCGCGCTCCGCCAAATAGGCGCCGCCTCTCACCCACTTATAAAAACCACCCGCTGCGCCGCCCACCTACTTATTATGATTGCCACAGATTCTTGCCGGAGTTCAGAATGTCGGAAATCCTTATGTCCAGAGCAACCCGCAATTTGGAACGAAGTTTCACCCTGGCCCTTGAGCGTTACGCGGAATTGGGCGTGGACGCCAACCGCGCCCTCAAACAACTCGCCACGATTTCCATCTCGCTGCATTGCTGGCAGGGCGACGACGTGGGCGGTTTTGAAAATTCCGGAGCGGGACTGGGCGGCGGTCTGGCGGTGACCGGCAATTACCCGGGCAAGGCGCGCACGGCGGACGAGTTGCGCGCCGATCTCGAAGAGACACTCGCGCTGATT
Source organism: Pedosphaera sp. (assembly GCA_028293265.1). The sequence continues at coordinate 2,085 of JAQGPB010000174.1, forward strand.
CCCGGACGCCATCGCTTGAATCTCCACGCCTCCTACGCCGAGACGGGCGGGCGCAAGGTGGATCGCAACGAACTGGAACCGGCGCATTTTAAAAATTGGATCGGTTGGGCGAAGGGGAGTCGCATCGGCATGGATTTCAATCCCACTTTTTTTTCGCACCCCAAGGCTGCGAGTGGTTTTACGCTGGCGCATCGCGACCGCTCAATCCGCAAATTCTGGATTGAGCACGGGATTGCCTGCCGCGAGATTGGCGCGGCCATCGGGAAGGCCCTCGGTCAGCCTTGCGTGACGAATCTTTGGATTCCCGATGGCTACAAGGATTTGCCCGCCGACCGCAAAGGCCCGCGCGAACGTCTCGTCGAATCCCTTGACGCGGTGTTCGCCAGGCCAATCAATCCGCGTTTCAGCCGGGACGCCGTGGAGTCGAAATTGTTCGGCATCGGTTCGGAAAGTTATGTGGTTGGGTCGCACGAATTTTATCTTGGTTATGCCATTAAGAATCAGAAGCTGCTTTGCCTCGACACCGGGCATTTTCATCCCACGGAAACGGTTTCGGACAAACTTTCTTCAGTGTTGTTGTGGCTTGACGAAATCCTGCTGCACGTCAGCCGGGGCGTGCGTTGGGACAGCGATCATGTGGTGATTTTGAGCGATGAATTGCAGGCCATTGCGCAGGAACTGGTTCGCGGGCGGTATCTGGAGCGGGTTCACATCGGGCTGGATTATTTTGATGCCAGCATCAACCGCGTCGCGGCGTGGGTCATCGGGACGCGCTGCATGCTCAAAGCGTTGTGCATTGCCTTGCTGGAACCGACCGGACTTTTGCGCCGATACGAGGCTGAAGGTGATTTTACTTCCCGGCTTGCGCTGCAAGAAGAGATCAAAACCTTGCCGTTCGGCGCGGTTTGGGATTTTTATTGCGAGCAGCAAGGCGTGCCGGTGGGCGAGAATTGGCTGGCGGATGTGAAGCGGTACGAAAGTGAAGTTTTGAGCAAGCGCGGGTGAACGAGCGCAAACAATTTCAAACCATGGTTTC
>JAQGPB010000186.1 GCA_028293265.1 Pedosphaera sp.
CGTCCTGCGGCAAGATGGTTGCAACTAATTTCCATTGCTCGTCTGTCAAGTCCATCCATAACTACTTATACATCAATGGTTAAAGTACAAGTACTAAATTGTACTATTTATGAGATGGGTTCTAATAAAACTTTTGAGAATTGTGTAATTCTAGGGCCTGCTGTTTTGTGCCCATCCGGTGATACCAGCATTGGCTTGTGCGAATTTGACACATTTCAAGGTCCTGATTCGGTTCTCTTAGAAACCAAATCTCTTTGGATTATTGGCACTATTGGAGTTCGAAACTGCACGTTTTATCAATGCAAATTTACGGGCATAAGCTTTGCCGGACGTGCGGAGGTAATTAATAAAATACGCAGTTCTAAAAAAGACAACGATGAACCTTAAACAAGCCAAAGCAAAAAATAAACTCGCGCAATTTATCAAGGAGCGGCAGAAGGAAAAACAGCCGCCCGGCAACAAGCGCAAGCTGGAACGCACCATCAAGGCTTTTGTTTTTGAAAAAGAAGAAACCAGCTTCGGGAACATCTTAAGCGGATGCTTGCGATTGTTATAACGGAACTCGAATTCCTTCGCGTATTTCTCCATGTGCTTTTGGAAGACGTGAACATGGGTGCTGCTGATGCTGGATTTAAGCAGCTTCCAATAGTTTTCCAGGCTCGACGTTACACTTTCGGGCTGGAGGCTCGACGTTACACCGGTTAGAGCGGGATTTCCTGGTTGTCTTTGATGAAGGTGCAGGGGATGTTGGGGAGCATCTTCGCCGCGAGGCGCTGCGTTTTCTTCAAGTCTTCCCAATACGGCCGTGCGACGTGCATGAAGAGAATGCGCTTGATTTGACGTGACTGCAGGTAAAGGAACAAATCCTCGGCCTGGAAGTGTGCGAGTTCGCAAACGAGCAGGTCGAGCGGTTTCCTCAGCAGCGGTTCCAGATCTTCCGGGCAGCCGATGTCCGCGCTGTGGCCGATGCGCAGCTTGCCGTGCTCGATCAGGAAGCAATACGCGGCGAAATCCTGCGGGTAGCGTTTTTGAAACGCGCGGCGCAATTGTTCCAGATGCGTCGAGGGATACGGTGTCACGCGCACATCGCCGGTCATGACCGGTTTGCCGGTTTTCAGGGCTTCGAATTTCAACCGGAATTGCAGCAGTTCCTTGAAAATCAATCCCGCATTCAGGAGTTGCGCGAAGGGCTTGATGCCGTCCGCCGGCATGCTGACGGGCAGGTCTTTTTTCCGTTGCTCCAGCCAGAACCCTTGCATCAGCATGAAGAATCCCGCGATGTGGTCGGAGTGCAGATGCGAGATGAAAATGCGGTCAATGAGATCGTAGTCCAGACCGCTGGCCTTATAACTGCGGCTGATTGGTTCGCCGCAATCGAGCAGCAGCGACACATCTCCGAAGCGGTAGAGGAAAGCGGCGTGATTGCGGTCGGCGCAAGGCCAACCGTCGCCGACACCAAAAACTTTTAATGCAAATTTGCCCATGCAGCGGCGTTCCAGACCTTGCTCGGGCGCAAGGTAACCAGATTCCAAACATTGCGACAAGTAAAGTAGTGGGAGCAATTTTGATGCCGGGGAGATGCTGTTCAGCAGCTTTGAGAACGGAAATTCCATACCAGTTTTCATCCGCATGAGAAGCAAGTGTGAGAAACGCCCGCCCTCACCCCGGCCCTCTCCCCCAGGAGAGGGTGAACGTAGCGGTCACGTTCTGCATATTTGCAAGTCGTGGTTGCAGACGCAGTTTCCGGTCCATCCGGATAAAAACAGGCATAAGTTCAGTCGAGTCGGCAATTATTAACAAAAGTAAAGTTGACTTTAGTTTTATATTTACTATTATTGTTTCAGAGTTTGATTTTATTCAATATGGACGCGCCAAAAAGCAATCGTTGGGTGGATTTTCTGGAAGAGGAAGACTTGGCTTTCATCAAGCGGTTCATGCTTTTTTCCGGGTCGCTCAAGGAATTGGCGGCGGCTTACAACGTGACCTACCCCACCGTGCGGCTGCGGTTGGACCGCTTGATCGCGAAGATCACGGTTTTGGACAGCCAGAAGATTGAGGACGATTACGAGCGCCTCCTGCGGGCATTGTTCGCCGAGGGCAAGCTGGACGCGACGAGTTTCAAGCAACTGCTGCATACCTACCAACAACGAAAAAAGGGAACCCCATGAAAAGAATACTTGGCCTGACCGTACTCATGCTCATCGCCCAGGCGGGCTGGAGCCAGGAGATGCTGGGCGAATATAAATGGCAGGAGCTCAAAGCCCTGCCGAAAGGCGCAACGCTCTCGGATGGCGGCGGGGTGTTGAGGATCGAGAACACGAATGACGCGTCGTTGCAGGTAAATTTGTTGACGATAGAACATCCAAAAGTCACCGCGCAAGTTTATGAATTGACGGGCAAGATCATGTACGAGGCCGTCCAAGGGGATGGCTTTCTGGAGATGTGGAATTATTTTCCGCCGGTCAAACCGGGTTTGCCAGAAGGGGAATATTTTTCCCGGACGATGGACGACCGGGGCCCGATGGGAAAAATCAGCGGCACATCCGGGTGGCGCGGGTTCGTGCTGCCGTTTGACCGGACAGGGGTGACCGCACCGCCAACGCGGTTGCAGGTGAATCTCGTGCTCAAAGGGCGCGGCACGGTGTATCTCGGGCCAGTCAAGCTATTGGGATTGCCGAAAGCGAAGTCCGCCACCGTCCTGTTTTACCCGAACGCCTGGTGGTCTGCGCCGATGACAGGAATTTTGTTTGGCTGGGGCGGCGCGGTGATTGGCTGTCTGGGAGGGTTGTGCGGTTGGCTGGGCGGGAAGGGCAAAGCGCGCGGTTTTGTTCTTGCCGTGCTCAGCCTGCTATCGGGCCTGGGTGTGGTACTGGGCATCGGCGGTCTGGTGGCGGTGGCCTTGGGCCAACCCTTCTTCATCTGGTTGCCAATGCTCGGCACGGCGGTGATCTTGGTGGCGGTCTGCCCGATTAATCTGCGAGTATTGCGGCGGAGATATGAGGAAATCGAATTGCGCCGCATGGCTTCGCTCGATGCGTCGGGGGCGTGAGAGAAGAGAAGCTCCAAGCACCAACCTCCAAGCTCCAGAGAAATCCCAAGCATCAAATTCCAATCAGCGGCGAGCGCGATTGCAGCTTTCTTATTTCCGCAACCGTTGATTCCGATAATGCACGATTTTGAACTCCGGGCAGTCCATGATTTCCTCGACCGGCTCAAATTGGTTTTCAAAGGGCGGGAAGAAGGTGTCGCCGGGGACGGTGCGCTTGACGAGGGTGAGGAAGAGGTCGGAGCAGAGGGGCAGGGCTTGTTCGTAAAGCTGCGCGCCGCCGCAGATGAAAATCTCGCGTTCTTCCCAGGTGAGATCAATTTCAGCGAGAGACGAAATGGTTCGCACGTCCGGATGATGAAATGGTCCGCGGGTAAGGACGATGGTTTCGCGGTTGGGGAGCGGCTTGCCGATGGATTCAAAGGTTTTGCGGCCCATGACGACCACCTGGCCGGTGGTCATTTTTTTGAACCATTTGAAATCCTCCGGCAGATGCCAGGGGATTTTGTTCGCCTGGCCGATCACACGATTTTCGGACATGGCGGCGATGGCTTTGAAGTGGCGGGTGCTCATTTTTTTGATGCCCGCACAAATTCGCGGGATGGAGTGATGGAGTATTGGAGTCCTGGGCAATGTGCGCCTTCACCGCCGACGTGCATGGCGACTTTCAAGCTGGGGAAGAGAACTTGGGCAGCTTGGTTGCAGTCACCCGCAAGACACGTCCAGCCTAAATCAGAGATGCTCGCATGGCTCGCCTCGCTTCGCTCGAAAGTGTTTAATTGAATTGAACAGAAAACCCAGGGTAGGCCCTCTCGGAATCGGGCCAACCCTGGGCTAAGTGATGAAACCCCGTTGGGGGTTTTAGATAGAGCCGTAGCTGTTAAATTTGAGATGATCATGTCGCCAGGGTTCCCGCCAAAATTCCAATGCGCGTCGCGCCGGCTTCGATCAGTTTTTGCGCGGTTTGAAGGTCGCGGATTTGGCCGGCGGCTTTGACGCCGAATTGGTCGCCGACGGTTTCGCGCAGCAATTTTATTTCTTCCAACGTCACCGCGGGCGAATGGAAGTCGGTTGCGGTGGCCACGAAGTGGATGCCTGAATCGAGGGCCAACTGGCAGGCGAGGATTTTTTCGTCGCGGGTCAGGAGATGGGTTTCGAGCACGGCCTTGACGATGCGTTCGTCGGCGGCTTCGGCGATGTCGCGCATCTCGCGGAGGACGAACTGGCGGTCGCCGTCTTTGAGGCGGCCCAGGTTGATGACGAAATCAATCTCATGCGCGCCGGAATCCACGGCGACTTCGGTTTCGTAGCGCTTCACGTCGGTGTCTTGCGCGCCGAAGGGAAAGCCCACAAGCGCGACCACCTGGACGTCGCTTTCTTCCAGCAGCGTGCGGGCCAGTTCGACGCGCGAGCCGTTTACGCAGACGGTGTGGAAATTTTTCTCGCGGGCTTCGGCGCAAAGTTTTTCGATGTCGGGGCGCGTGGCGTCTGGCGCGAAGAGGGTGTAGTCGGTGAGGGAAGCGATGGAAGTGTCGGGCATATCAGATTTAACCCGCCCTCCCCATGAACCTCGGAGGTGGCGTAAGTTCGAAATGATTGAAACTACGAGGATTATGTGTCGTGGTGCGCAGAGAGTCGCCCCTCTCCCCGTCCCTCTCCCCACTCCTGCGTCGTGGGGCGAGGGAGAAGACGTTGAGCTTCGGATGGTTCATGGGTTCAAGGCGCGAATCGTGCGTTCGGGGAATTCTCATCCCGGCCCTCTCCCCAGGAGAGGGGGAACGTGGCGGACGCGTTTAGTCAATTTAATATCGTAGTTGCAACCTCCAATGTCTCGAACGGAGCAGTTAGAGACTCCTCACGTCGTCTCCTACAGATTGAAGCATGTTCAAGTTTGTCATTTTGGGAGGAGGTCGGCGACGAGGGATTTTTCTTCCTTCAACTCGGCGACGGTGGCGTCAATCTTTGTGCGGCTGAAAGCATCCACGGGGAGGCCTTGGACGATTTCGAGTTTCTGGCCGTTGCTGCGAACGGGGAAGGAGCAGATCAAGCCCTTTTCGATTCCGTAGCTGCCGTCGGAATGGAGGCAGACGCTGTGCCAATCGCCAGGGGTGGTCGGGGTGGCGATGGAGGCGACGCTGTCCACGACGGCATTGGCGGCGCTGGCGGCGCTACTCAGGCCGCGGGCCTTGATGATGGCGGCGCCGCGTTGCTGCACGGCGGTGATGAAGTCGCCCTTGAGCCAGGCTTCGTCCTGGATGACTTCAGTCGTGGGCTTGCCGCCGATCTTGGCGTGGGTGAAGTCGGGATATTGGGTCGCGGAATGATTGCCCCAGATGCCCACGTTGGTCACGGCGGTGACGTCCACGCCGGCCTTTTTCGCGAGCTGGGATTTGGCGCGGTTTTCGTCGAGGCGCGTCATGGCGAACCAGCGGTCGCGGGCGATGTCCGGGGCGTTGTTCATGGCGATGAGGCAATTGGTGTTGCACGGATTACCGACGACGTGGATGCGGACGTCGCTGGCAGCATTTTTCTGGATGGCCTGACCCTGGCCGATGAAAATCTTGCCATTGATGCCGAGGAGGTCCTTGCGCTCCATTCCCTGCTTGCGCGGGACGCTGCCGACGAGCAAGGCCCAGTTCACGCCGCGAAAACCTTCGTCGAGGTTCGCGGTTGGGACGATGCCCTTGAGCAGCGGGAAGGCGCAATCATCGAGTTCCATGACCACGCCGTTGAGGGCGGGCAGGGCGGATTCGATTTCAATCAAATGAAGGATGACCGGCTGGTTCGGGCCGAACATGGCGCCGGATGCGATGCGGAACAGGAGCGAGTAACCGATCTGGCCGGCAGCGCCGGTGACCGCGACACGAATGGGAGAAGGAGTATTCATTTGTCTTAAGTTTGTCCCTGATTATGGAATGAGATTAGGTGAACTGCAAGAATTCAGTGAGGGGGTGGGTTTCGGATTCTGAGTTCCGAGTTCCGGGTTCCGGGTTCCGGGTTGGCAGGGGGGTGCTCAAGTGTTTCATTTGATGAGTTTTGCAAGAAGCCAAGCTCCTCCCGCACTTGATTGGTGAAGGTGGAGCAGCAAGGCCATTTTTTCAGGCTGACATCCTGGATCACGGGTGCAACGGCAAATTTGTCCATTGCTGTGACCGGCATGGTTGCCTGTCGGCTATTAACGCCCGCGGACGAGCGGGAGGAGTTCCGAGATGTTCATCTGGCGGGATTTTGCGGCGATGTCGCCGGCATAGCCGGATTGCATGGATTTGGCATGGGACAACATGGAGGAGAAGACGTCCTGGAGTTGGGCGGTGGTCAAGATACGTCCGCCGGCGTAATAACGGCGGGCGACCTGGCCGAGCGCGTAGGTGGTGGCGAATCCGAAGGCCGAACCGGTGGCTTCGGTAGCCAGCCCGCCGAGGAGTCCGCCGGCGAAGGAGCGGGTGAAGCCGCCAATCAGCCGGCGCGTAAAACCCTCGAAAACCTGCGAGGTCAGGCCGATGCCGACGGTGGCGAGGAATTCCTTGATGTGGCCGCTGTCCAATTGGAAGCCGTAGCGGTTGCCGATTTGATAGACCATGCGCATTTGCAAGGGGACGATGGCCATGGTCGCCAGGGAATGGGGCATGAGTTCGAGCGCGCCGTTCATGATGGCGGCGTTGAGAATGAGGTGATCCAGTTCCGCGTCGCGATTGGAATCGGTGATGACGGGCGGGGCGAAGGATGGCGCGGCGAGGGCTTGGGCGGTCTGTTGGTGCGCCGCCGTGGCGGAGTCGTTCAGATGCAGCGCCTGGCGCAAGTCGGACAGAAATTGCTGCTCGGGGTTTGAGAGAACTCCGTCGGCATTGCAGAGGCAGACGGCCATCTCGTAGGCGAGCGCCTTTGACGCCGGGGTCTGGAGCTGGCTGACGGCCTGGGGCAGGGCGACCTTGCCGCCGAGCACGTCTTGGTACGCGGAACTGAGATCGAGGTGATCTTCGGAAAAGCCATCGAGAATGCGCTGGATCTGGGCGCGTTCGGCTTCGCTCTGGTTGCCATCCGCAAAGGCGGCGAGGATGCAAACGTAAATGATGGCCTTGTGTTCCTGCTCCGTCATGGGCTGAGATTGAGTATCCATGGGTCTAAAATACTCCTCACGCGGCGCGGGGCAATTGGAATTAGAAGGGGAGTTTGTAATGACAGGGGAAAGTACCCAAATACCCAATGACGAAATACCCAAAGAAACACCAAGCGCCAAAAGCCCTAAAAGGAAAGTTTTTCCTTGGTCATTGCTGCTTGGGATTTCTTTGGATGTTTGGGCATTTCTTCATTGGGTATTTTTAAACTCTAATTGGATGCCACGCGGTTTTAAACTCCACGGTGTCCAAGATTTTTGTAAGGGTCTTCGGCTTTGGTGGTGAACCAGTCGGCGCAGTTTATGCCGTTTCTTTGGCGCTTTCGGTCATTGCGGAGACAAAGGCGTCAAGCGCCTTGCGTTCGCGTTCATCCAAAGCCGCGACAGACTCAGAACGCGCGGCAAAATGAACTGCTTCTTCGCGCAGGCTTGGTGTTTGGGGTTCGATCACTCCGGCCAGTTCCAGCAAGGGCCGGGGAGATATTCCAAATACTCGGGCCAGCTTGTAAACTGCGTCAGACTCCGGCTCATATTGGGGATTATGCTCAATTTCCAAGATTTTGGCCGGATAGACTCCCGCTTCCTCAGCCAGCCTGGCCGCATCCCAACCGCGATTGCGCCGCCATAATTCGACGAACGTCCCGAAAGCGATTCGCGTCTCAACCGGCTTGGCATATGCCTTCCCGGCGGCTGGCGTTCGACTTCCAGGGGGAGTGCCGGCGCCAATTTCCACATCCCCTTCACGGGCGATGCGTTGTTCGTACCAGTCTTTTGAATAATTGAGTTTCATATTTTTCACCGTTTCTGGCGGAAATCCGCCGCCTGGGTTTCTGTCATTTCATAATACATCAAGCCCTCGTGGGCCGCGTCCTCCCCCAATTCGCTCATGCCACACGCGTTTTTGTAAAAGGACTCGGCGGCGGGCAGGGAGTGAAGGCCAATTCGCCCCTTGTATCCCAACCCCCGGCTCAACTCGACTGCCGCGGCAATCATCACCGTTCCCACTCCGCGATACCGCAATGGTTTTTGAATTTCCGGCCGGTTCCAGGGCGCGGTGGCCAGAAATTCCACATACACAATCGGCTTGCCAAACTGTGCCTGAAGGCGCGCAGAATTAAAATCGCTCACCAGCATCAATCCTTGCAGGCCGCCCTCGCAAATAATGGCAAACGAATGATATCCAAGCATGGGCCGCCACTCGCCCGCCTTCCGCTTCCAATCCCAATGGCTGTCCTCAGGATTGTCCCGCAGCTCACGGCTGTCAGAGCGGGCCTGCATGATAGGCTTCCACGAGTCTTGCCACATCGTCAGGTGCTGGTCAGTGACTTCACCCAGCAAGCTGGCTTCCACCAGTTCATTGCTTGCCGTTTTCCGCAAATAGACCTGTGATCCAGTCATGCTAAATCAGGACCATCTCAATTTTCTCCTTCGTTTTTTCGTCTTCAACCATGAGTTTTTGGCCCAATTGAATTTTGGCATCCACTGCCTGCAACAGGCGCAAAGCCAGACGCATGACTCCCGTCTTGCTGAGGTCTTTTTTCGCGGCTAAATCCTCCAACACCGCCATTTCGCGCGGGGTTAGGTTCAAGGTCATTGTACGTTTTTCGTTCTCTTCCATGAAGTAAAAGTGCATTACAATTACATCTTTTGCAATCAAAAAGTAGCTAAATTTTGGCTATTATAACATTGTATTCGTATTTTCCTTAACCTCAATAACTTAAGAATGCATGGTACCGTCCATTACGGCTAAATAGCTAAATCATTTGAAATTAAATCATTCCGGCTCACACCCCAATAGGATGCCAAGCGGTTTTGAACTCTATCGTATCGAGGATTTTGTAAGGGTCTTCGGCTTTGGCGGTGAACCAGTCGGCGGGCGGGCGGGCGTTTTGGGAATAGCGTTTCAGATTTTTGGCGGTTCCGGATTGGAGAAGCGTGGCGAGTTCGGGAAGGCCGGTGGCGTCCACGATGGCGTTGATGTCCATGTGGGTGGCGGCGTGCGTGGCGAGTTCGGCGCGCTTGCCGGTAAGGAGGTTGACCACGCCGCCGGGCAGGTCGCTGGTGGCGAGAATTTCGGCGAAGGTGAGGGCGGTGAGCGGGTGTTTTTCAGAGGCGATTACCACGGCGGTGTTGCCGCTCAGTATGACGGGGGCGATCAGGGAGACGAGCGCGACCAAAGGCGGTTCATCGGGAGCGAAGACGGCCACGACGCCTGTTGGCTCCGGGGTGGTGAAGTTGAAATGGGGACTGGCGACGGGATTAACTGCACCGAAGACCTGGGAAAACTTATCGGTCCAGCCGGCGAAATAAACGAGGCGGTCAATGGCGGCGTTGACTTCGGCGCGGGCCTTGGCGGGGCGGACGCCGGTGGAGCGGGTGATTTCGTGCGCAAGCTCGGCTGACCGATTTTGAAGCATCTCGGCGGCGCGATAAAGTATCTGGCCGCGCAGGTAGGCGGTGCGCTTGGCCCAGCCATCGAACGCGCCCCGGGCGGCGACGACGGCGTCGCGCAGGTCTTTGCGGGAGGCGTGGGGATAGTTGTCGAGATGTTCGCGGGCGGGTGATTGCGCGGGCAGATAACGTCCGCTCTCGCTGCGGACGAAACTGCCGCCAATGTAGAGTTTGTAAGTCTTGAGAACTTCGAGGTGGCTGCTCATTTGGTCTGTTTGTTTCCGAGCCACTTCATAACAGGTAAATGCAAGTGCGTGAATAAAATAAATCGGAGCCGGGAAACCAACTACGAACCCGAATTTTGAACAGAAGCAAACGGAGGAAATGCAGGAGATTCAAAACGCTTCCTTCGGCCCAAAAACCAGATCATTCCGAGTGCCGCCAATGAAACGCACGAAATCACCACGCCTGTGAGGAATACGCTGTCCTCGTAAATCACTTTCACAGCATGTCGTCCGGCGGGCACTTCCAACGCTTGGAAGCCGAAATTCGCGCGCCATAATTTGACCCGCTGGCCATCTACGTAGGCATGCCAGTTGTGATAAAATGTCTGGGCCACGACCACCATGGCGGGCGCGGTGGTTTCGATTTCCGCGCCCACATGCTGTGCGTCGAATTGGCGTGAAATTATTTTTACCATGGTGCGATGAGCGGTGATGTGTGGTTTCGTCGCAGGTTCCAGATAAACG
>JAQGPB010000192.1 GCA_028293265.1 Pedosphaera sp.
GCTGAATGCAGCCCGCGGCCGTGACCACTACCCCAACGCCTGGAGCATGATGATGACGGGATGCGGCTTGAAACGCGGCATCGTCACCGGAGCGACCGATGAGGATGGCGTGGACGTCATTGGAAAGCCGTACAACGAACAAAATCTCTTTGCCACCATCTTTTCCGCCCTCGGCATTGATCCTTATGCCGAATACGACCTGCCCGGCATGCCCACGTTCCACCGTGTGGAAAACCAGGCGGAACCGATCCGCGAGCTGCTCGCCTGAAACCATGAAGCTTAAACTTGACCTGGAACACAAGCTCCCGACCGGCGTGCTGGGTCTTGCCGTCGCACCGGACGGCAGCGCGGCGTTTGCCGCCTGCGCCGATGGCGCGCTCTACTGCGTGGATCTCGACACGGGCGACACGGAGCCATTTGACGAAAAACATTCGTCCTTCGCCAGCGGCTGTGTGTTGCTGCCCGACGGCAAGACGTTGATCTCCGGCGGCTATGATGGCGTGCTGCTCTGGCATGAGGTGGAAACCGGCCGCTGCCTGCGGCGCGTGACGGCGCACCAATTTTGGAACTGGCAGCTCGCGTTGTCACCGGATGGGCGGCGGCTCGCAACGACCACCGGCCAATATGTCCCCGGCGGCTGGAAATACGAGCCGGCGGCGGAAACCGAGCCGTCCGTGAAGGTGTTTGACACCGCCACCGGCGGGCAGATGACCGCATTTTCTCACACTCCGCCAGCCTTGAGCTGCGCTTTCAGCCCCGATGGACAGCATCTTGCCGCCGCCAACATGATGGGTGAAATTCGCGTGTGGGATTTGCAATCCAAGGCCGGCAGTCCGCCGGCTGCACAGTGGACCGCGCCGGATTTTACCTCATGGGGCACGATCAAATCGCATCACTATTGCGGCGGCATCTATGGCCTTGCCTTTTCTCCCGATGGAAAATCATTGCTCGGCTGCGGCATGGGGCCGATGAACGATCCCATGGCCGGCAACGGCAAAATGACGTGGCAACGCTGGAACTGGCTGAAAGGCGAGAAACTCGGCCAGATCAAGGACGGGCAGAATGGCTCCGGTCTCATGGAAACAGTGGCCTGGCATCCGGACGGAACTCACTTCATCATGGCGGGTCGGCAGGCCCAAGGCACTTGGAACGCCGCCATTTTCAACGCTGAAGACGGAAACCTGGTGCATTCCTTGGACACCAAAAAACGCATCACGCATGCCCGCTTCACCGCCGACGGCCAGTGGCTTCTTATTTCCGGCGCGACCGGCCAACCGCAGCGGAAGGATGGCAAATGGCCGAATTGGGGCCGGTTGCAGGTTTATCGCGTGGAGATTTGATTTCTGCTGATGAATTATGCCTGTGCCCCGGAAAATACAGTGCGAGCCACCTGCTGCAGAATTGTGGGAGCATTGCCACTGCGGGGTGCCCTGGAGCGCTGCTCCTGCAGAAAATCACCGAGCCGAAGGAGTGTTTTTGAATAAACATCGGTCTTGCACTTGCGGCGAACAAGCTTGCCGCCCGCTTTAACTCGCGCGTAATATATTCCTGTGCGTAAGCATTGCAGCGAGTTTGGACTTTTCGGAAGCGACTTCCATTTCCCATCCGGAAAATCCGATGCTTGCGCCCTTTGCCGTTCGTTGGCCTAGGACGACCGCTGTTTTTGCTAAGCCATTGCGCCCGTAGCTCAGTTGGATAGAGCATCTGCCTTCTAAGCAGATGGTCGTGGGTTCGAATCCCGCCGGGCGCACCACTTCCTTGTAAGGATTTTTCCCCTTAAGTCATTTCCCGTTCTGCCGATATTCCTTTGGAATGTGGCAGCGGATGCCGGTTGGGTCTCGGGTAAGAGGCAGAGGATGTGGCATTATCGTCATTCCTTGGATAGCCTGCATCGGCAATTATTTCGCCCTTCAGCAGGTCTTGACGGTTTTGGCAAACACCCACCGGGATTCCGGGGAATATGAAAACTGAACGTCAATCCATTCATAAGAAGCGCATCTTGCTGGCGGATGCGGATGCCCAAACCTTGGCTTCTTTCCGCGAGGCCATGGGTCAGGACTGGCAGGTCAAAGCCGTACCCAATGGAACCGTCGCCCTCCTCGAAATGGAAAAAGAGCCCAGCGATGTGGTGGTCGCTGACCTCGACCTGGCCGAACTGGATGGCGGTGAATTGTTGAATCGCATCCAGGCAGCCTATCCCAAGGCGATCCGCTTTATTCTGGGCCGCGAGACGGACCGCGAGCGCATGGTGAAACAAGTGCTCGGCGCCCATCAGTTCCTGGGCAAGCCGCTGGAAAATTCAGCGCTGAAAAATTTTGTCGAAGGCGCCCTCGCGCTGGAGAACTGGGTCCCCAGAAACAGCATTCGCGAACTGGTCCGCCGGATTCGCACGCTGCCGACCATGCCCACCCTCTATCTGGAAGTCATGGCCCTGCTGAAATCTCCCGACGCCACCACCGAACAGATCGGCGCGATCATCGCCAAGGACATGGCCATGATGACCAAGCTGCTGCAGGTGCTCAATTCCGCCTGCTTTGCCTTGCCTCGCAAAATAAATGACCCCGCCGAAGCCGTGGGCATCCTGGGCTTCGAGACGGTGAGTTCGATGGTGATGACCATCAAGCTGCTGAGTCAGTATGACAAGGTCAAGCCGGTCTATTTTTCCATTGACCGGCTTTGGCGTCACAGCACCGAGGTCGCCCGGAGCGCCAAGCAGATCGCGCTTTTGCACACGGAAGATCATGCGTTGGCGGAAGCGGCCTTTACTGGCGGGCTGCTGCACGACCTCGGCAAGGTGGTTCTCGCGTCAAATTTTGATGAACAATATCGCGGCGCCCAGTCACTCGCTCGCAAGCAGAAACTCGCCCCTTGGGAAGTGGAGAAGGAAATTTTTGGAGCCAGTCACGGCGAGATCGGCGCCTACCTGCTTGGACTTTGGGGCATGCCGCTGGAATTGCTCGAAGTCGCGGCGTTGCATCATCACCCGTCAAATGGCTCCAAGAAGGAATTCACTCCCTTGACCGCGGTGCATGTGGCCAATGCTTTGGAATACGAATTAAACCCGGACAAGGAAGGGATGATCGTCTCCACAATTGATGAAGACTATCTCAGGGAAATAGGAGTGTTCGAACATCTGGGCGACTGGCGCGAGGCCGTCACCAAAAGGAATTCCAGCAAACCCGAAGCGGAATCCAAGCCAATCAAGATGGCGGCTGCGAAGCCAATCCCCCCAGCCGTGCCGGCACGCCGACCAGTCGCGCCGGTGGTTGAACCGGAGCCTGTAGCGCAGCATGCGTCATTTTTTCAGAACCGATGGGTCCCGGCCAGCCTCGGCGTGGCATGCTTCGTCTTGCTCGCATGGTTGGGTATCCACTTCTTCGCCGGTCAAAACGAAAGGCCGCAACCCGGAGCAGGCGAACTTGCCACGGCCAAACCGCCGACTTCACCAACTCCGAACCCGCCCGCAGAAATCCTGCCACCACCCGTCACCGCGCCACCCGTGACAAAACCCGCTCCCGCAGCGGCCCCCGCGACGCCCCCGGATGCCGCAGCCATGGCCGTCAATACGCCCGTTCCAGCAAAACCCATAGCCAAGGCACCGATCTTTAC
>JAQGPB010000254.1 GCA_028293265.1 Pedosphaera sp.
CTACACCACCAACACCCCAATGGGGACATTTTAAGCGAGTTCATATGGGGACATAATTAAAGAGTAGCGACACGGGTCGCACCAACGGCTTGACGCCCGGTGAGACCTCCGTTAGGTTGCGCCACTGAATCATTCGGTGTTTAATAATAGAACTATGCAAAATTTTCTTGTTCCGATGGTGGTCGAGCAGACCGGGCGCGGCGAACGCGGTTATGACATTTATTCCCGTCTGCTGGTGGATCGCATTGTTTTTTTGGGCACGCCCGTGGATGACATGGTCGCGAACCTCATCATCGCCCAGTTGTTGTTCCTGCAAATGAACGATCCGAAGAAGGACATTCATCTCTACATCAATTCTCCCGGCGGCAGCGTCACGGCCGGCCTGGCGATTTACGACACGATGCAGTTTCTGACCTGCGACGTGAACACCTACTGCATTGGCCAGGCGGCCAGCATGGGCGCGGTGCTCCTTTGCGGCGGCACGAAGGGCAAGCGTTACGCGCTCCCCAACGCCAACATCATGATCCATCAGGTGCTCGGCGGTGCGGAAGGCCCGGCGAGCGACGTGGAAATCCGCGTGAAGTACATGCTCAAGCTCAAGCAGCGGCTCAACGGCATCATTTCCAAGCACACCGGCAAATCCATCGAGCAGGTGGAGAAGGATTGCGACCGCGATAATTTCATGTCCGCCGATGAAGCCAAGAGTTACGGCCTCGTGGATGAAGTCGTGCAATCGCGCAAGGAAATTCCGGGGATGATCGAGCGCGCCACGAGCCTGGCGGATAAAAAAGAATGAGTTTATGACCGAGGCCCAGGCACAAAATTTTGTCTATACTTGCGGTCGGTGGTGGCTGGGTGTCAGGAATTTGAGCCATTACGACGTAATTCGCCGGACAAAAACAAATTGCTTGGTGATCCTGACCCAACTGGCAGGCTTGGATTTTGCAGCGCTCTTGGGACCAAGGTATAATGTGCAAATTTACGTTTATGGCTTCTCTTTGCTAATTTTCGCGGTGGTCACCGGGTTGCTGCTGCGCCTGCGACAGGCGTCGCTTGTGCTTTGGAAACAGTACCGATTTGTGAGATAAAAGACTTATGGCCCGCCCCACCAATATCACGCTGTGCAGTTTTTGCGGCAAATCCCATGCCGAGGTGAAAAAATTGATCGCGGGTCCGGGCGTTTATATCTGCGACAATTGCGTGATTCTTTGCAAGAGCGTTTTGGACAAGGAACTGTCCACTCAACCGAAGAAGCACAAGCCCAAGCTGAACATTCCCAAGCCTGCTGAAATCAAGCGCCAGCTTGACCGGCAATGCATCGGGCAGGAGCACGCCAAACGGACGCTGGCCGTGGCCGTGCATAATCATTACAAACGCATTCTCCAGGACCCGGTGCCCAATCCTGACGCGGCAGAAACGGACGAAACGCTGCCGTTGGACCGGCATGCCGACGTCGAGATTGAAAAAAGCAACATCCTCATGCTCGGCCCCACCGGCTCGGGCAAGACCTTGCTGGCGCGCTCGCTGGCCCAAATCCTGGACGTGCCCTTTGCGATTGCCGACGCCACGACTTTGACCGAAGCAGGTTACGTGGGCGAGGATGTCGAGAACATCATCCTGCGGCTCTTGCAAAGCGCGGACTACGACGTCAAGCGCGCGCAGCGCGGGATTGTCTATATTGACGAGATAGACAAAATTGCGCGCAAGACGGAAAATGTTTCCATCACCCGCGATGTTTCGGGCGAAGGCGTGCAGCAGGCGTTGCTGAAAATTTTGGAGGGCACGGTTTGCAATGTCCCGCCCCAGGGCGGACGCAAACATCCGCAGCAGGAATACATCCGGGTGGACACGAGCAATATTCTGTTCATTTGCGGCGGAGCGTTTGTCGGGCTGGAAAAGATCATTCAACGGCGGCTGGGCAAGCATGTGATGGGCTTCAACGCGGTGGAGCAAGGGCACAAGGCGGCCTCGGTTGACCGGTTGCAGATTCTTCAGCATATCGAGCCGGAAGATCTGCTCGGCTTCGGCTTCATCCCGGAATTCATCGGGCGGTTGCCGATGATGACGGTACTGTCGGAATTGACGGAGGACCAGTTGGTTTCGATTTTGACCGACCCGAAGAACGCGCTGGTGAAACAGTTCGCCAAATTGCTCGCAATGGAGGGTGTGGAACTGGAATTTTCGACCGATGCCCTGCGCACCTTCGCGGTTCTGGCGTTGAAAAAAGGGACCGGCGCACGGGCATTGCGAGGCCTGCTGGAAAAAGTGATGCTCGATGTCATGTACGAAGTGCCCAGCAGCGACGACATCCTGACCGTCAAGATCACCAGCAACGTCGTCTTGGGCGAAAGCAAACCGATCATCCGCCGGAAACAAGATCAGGCGGCGGCTTGATTGGAGTGGTGCGAACCGGAAGGTTTTTTCAACGAAAGCGAAGGAGCCAGGTCAACGGATCTGACCGGCTTGGAATGACTGCACCGAAAATTAACTGATCCGCAACCACACCATAGAGCACAAGGGAATGGCCCGAAGGTTTTGCCGGCCACTAAGATCGCACGGATACAAGAGTTCACACCGACGGCACGGGCTAAGGCCAAAGCTGCGGGCAAAACGGTCGCGCAGGCAGCGTGAGCAAGGATGTTGCATATTGTATTTGCATGTTTCAAAATACGCACGCTCTCTTAAATGGGTAATTGTTAGATGGCGTTCACAGATCATGGCTTGGATATTTTCGTTATCAGTGGAGTGTGGGACACAGAAAGAGGCCGCCGAAGCGGTCGCTCAGCATTTCGTTGGATTGACCGTCACGCTTGCTCGCTTCGCAGTTTCCTTGCGGAGCGAGCACATTTTGCGACGGCGAAGGTTGGTGGGCCTGTGTCTGCCCCGATGGCGTCAGCCGGAGTGGCATCCGTCACCAGCAGGATGCGCAGCAGATGACGGAAATAGGCTTCGTGCTTTACGAGCGGCTGCGCAGTGCGCCTCAATACCGATACGCTTTAGTTGGAGTGGAAGTCGACGGTTTTAGATATTTCAGGGAGCTTGACGATGATGTGGTCGTCTGTGATTTCAACGGCTTGGTGCTGGCAGATGCAGTCTGGCAGCATGTCGGCTCACCGAGCATTTTTGTTCCATTCACGCCCGGTTACCGCTGGCGGCCGTTTGTTCAAGCCAGATGACATAGGCGATTATGACAATGCCTCCTGACTGAAAATCGAGACGGATCAAAAACGTACTCGGCGCATCAAAATCAAAATAACGTAGTTCCTCAGCCAGATACAAAGTATCTTCATCCGAGCGCGGCGCGGAATTCTTGTTCCGTCAAACCCCTCACGCGCCCCGTGATTACATCTTCGATGCGCCGAATTCCCGCCGCTACCGCCTCATCCACCGACGAGGGCGCGACCACGCTCTCCACGAGACGTCGGGCTAGTTCCAAACGTTCCTCTGGCGGCAATTCAAACGCCCAACGCGATAAATTCTCTGAAGCCATACGGAAAACTACCGCGCTTTGGATATAAAGCAAGCATGCGTTGGCCTCTTAAAAGTGATGTTCGCCTTTGTTCACTTGGCAAGCCGTCTTACAACGAGAAAAATTTCCAAACCAGCACTTCATCGTCGAAGTGTACCATGATCCAGTTCTTTTGCAGATCGGTTCGCATCACCTGCCGGTTGGCGCGATGAATGTTCCAGATCACCCGGCCGTTCGAAGGGTCCAGCAGATTCAAATTGTAATGCGCAATCGCGCCTTGCTCGAGATCGAGCACCGCATACGCCGAGGACATCTTGGTCGAGTAAACAAACCCGCCCGAGAGCACCACATCGTCGCCGATGGATTCTTCGCGCCACAACACCTTGCTGGTGTCCGCGTCCAGTTTCAGTATCAGCGAGTGGATTTTGTCGTGGATGTTGACCTGTTGCGAATACTTGATCTGCTCAGGCCCGGCGGTGGTGGTGACCAGATAGATGCCGCCATGTTCGTCGCTTTCGATGTGCGATATCCCCACGCTGTTATAGCGCCAGCGGACATTGCCGGTCGCAAGATCGTAACGCGTCAGAATCCCCAGGTCCGCGAAATACAATGCGTCCTTCGTCTCCAGACAAGGCGGATGATCCTCCGCAGAACGGCGCGCCACGGAAAAAGTCAGCTTGCCGTCCCATAATTTCTTGTTGCGCTTGTCAAAGACATAAACCGCCTGGCCGGCGGTGACGACATCCACGGTCTTGAGCGGGAAAAATTGCGGCACCCCGGTGACTTCGCCCGTCCAGTCCGGAATGTCCTTCTCCAACCGCCGGTGAATGGTCACCTCATAGCGGCTGACATCCTCCACCTCGACCCCGCCCGTCATTTCCCGGCGCGAATCGTTCATCATCTCCTGCGCCACGTCCAAGCCCTGGCTCGCCGTCAAATTCGCGTTATCCAAGACGGACTTGCCTTTGGGTTTCATCGCCTCGTGCGAAACCGTCTTGTGTTCCAACACCTTGGTCTTGAATTCAACCACGTTCGGTCCCGCGACGATGTATGGCGGCGGCCCATAATCGCTATAATCGGCGAACCCCGCGTCCGTCTCCGGCGCATCCGGCGCACTCGCCTGCGTAGCCAGCGTCTTAAGCTGCCCGACCGGCACTTTGCTCACCATCAAGTTTGACTTGTCCGGCTTGGCCTTCGTGGCAACCGCCTTGTCCGCCGGTTTTCCGGAGCTCACAACCGGAGTTTTAGGTGGCGGCGCTGTGACCAAATCTTCGGTCTGCACATCACCCACAGGCAGCCTGATTTTCGAAAGCGTCTCGTGAACACCGCGAGTGCCGGCCACGACCAGAATTGAGTCCGCGTTGATGCTAAGATGCAGAATCTTGTCCTTGATGGCCGCCTCTTTCCGGCTGCCAGTCTGCCGGTCGAACCGCGCCAACTGGTCGGAAAACGCCGCCCAGACGTCGTTCGTGGTGACAACGATGCGCGGCATCTCAAAATAAACATCATCCGCCGCATCGGTGCCGCGCGCCGCCTTGGACGCGGTCTGCTCCGCCTCGCTCCGCAACGGCGCCGCCCAAATCTGCCGCCCTTCGACCACGTCGAACAAGGAGAGTTGCTTGTTTTTGACCGCGAGCAGTTGGCCCGGCCCGATCAACTGATAATACTCCTCCGGTCGCGAGAAATTTGCCTTCACGCTCGTCGGGTCCGGCTTGGGAATCGGCAGCGAATACACAATCTTGGGATTGCGCGCGAACCACGCGTACCAAAACCAAACGCCCAGCACCACCACTACCAGCATGCTCACCGCGATGGCGATGCGTTTGCCCATCACGCTGGTCCGTCCCGCGATGACGCTCTTTTGCTGCGCATAAACCGGAACGTAAATGCGTTTCGCCGTCGCCTGTTGCCGGCAATAAACGCTGCAAACATAACCAAATTGTTCCATGCACTTCAGGCAGATCGCCTTGCCACAAACACAACAGGTTTCCACCGCCGTTTCGGTTTTGTGCTTCGGACAAAGCTGCGCGGCGGATTCCGGAGCGCTCTCTGAACTGGCCGGAGCAGCTTGGGCAACGGGAACTGCCACTGGCGCGGGTACATGACTTCGGGCGATCCTTAAACCCGACGCAGGCGCAGGCACGGGCACGGGTACCGGCACCGGTGGCGAACCAATTTTTTGCTGGATGACCGCATTCGCCAGTTCCGTTGCGTCCGCCCCGCAGGTCGGACAGGCGATTGCCATCGGCATGCGGCCTCCCACCGGTTCGACTTCAAACTCGAACCGCGACCCGCAAGGGCACTGGACTTTGATGATCATGTCAGGGCTTGGGGTTCAGCAAAACGACATTGGGCGCATTCGTCAAGCTAAACGCCGCCAGCGCCGGACTTTTTTGCACGTTGCCGTCGCAGAACATGATGTTGCCGCCATACTTGTTGTGGTTGGCACCCGGTTTTTTCCCATCCGCCGAGAACAACGGCTGGCCCGGCAATTTGGGGCCGGTGTTCACCTGGCGATCGGAAAGCAACGGCTGGTCCGCGCCGTCCTTGAGTGTATGGCCCATGTAATAGGCGTAACTGATTCTGCGCTCCGCGAACGGCTGCGCCTCCGGCAAGGCGCTGTCATTGCCACCCGGACAAATAAAATACTCCGTGCCGGTCGTCGAGCGCGGAACCAGCATGCTCAAGACCGGCTCGGACGTC